>JAAZHL010000176.1 GCA_012510755.1 Leucobacter sp. | reverse complement strand
TTGCTGTGTGCGTTGCGTATCGATGAGAGTGCGCCGGTTTCGGCAAGAAAGTTGATGTCATGACCGGCCTTCTGCGCAAGTGGGCCGTGCTGCCCCCACCCGGTCATGCGGCAGTAGATGAGCCCAGGGATGCTCGAGGTCATCTCATCGGGTCCGAGCCCCAGCCGCTCCATCGCGCCCGGCCGAAAACCTTCGATGAGCACATCTGCTGAGTTGATCAGTTCGCGGGCATACTCTCGCCCAGCTTCTTCTTTGAGGTCGACCTCATACGAATGCGCCGGCGATGCGGTCGCCGACAGCGCAAGCGGCACTGTGCCAGGTCGCCTCAGCTGAGTCACCTCTGCGCCGAGTTGGGTGAGCAACATTGTTGCGTGGCTTACCGGCCCAAGGGCAGCAAACTCGATAATCCGCACTCCCGCCAATGATTGATTCACGGAACAACCTTTTCGAGTCTGTGTGCAGGCAACGCCGCGAGTTGCGAATCAAGCCGCGCGATTTCGCCTTCTGCATCTGAAATGATGGCCATGAACCTTCGACGCCTAGGGCTCTGTATCTCTACCAAGAACGCCACAGCAGTCAGCACAGTTGCACGCATCGCTGGGCGGTAGAACGAAATATTGGCGCTTGCAGTCACCCAACGCGAGGTATCGTCGAGAGTGTTGGCCCCGACGCCGGTCGCGCTATCTGCAAGGGTGAAGAGCACTCCCCCGTGACAGATACCCACACCGTTGACGTGCTGATCTGCGACGGTGAATTCCATCACCAGCTGCTCGAGCGTGACCTGGCGCAGCGTGACACCCAAGTTCGCCGTCACTTGGTCGGCCGCGAGAATCTCTTCTACTCGAGACATTCGAGTTTCAAGCGAAAACCCGTCCACCACGATTGCATCCGACGGCTGTACACGTTCTTCTTGCACAGTAATTCCTTCTCTTAGGGCTGCTTCTTTGAGGCCCGCGCTTATGCAGTCTGCAGACCGTGTCGCTGCAGGTACGTCGCCCGAATCTCGCGCTTGAACACTTTGCCGGTCGGCGTTCTGGGCAGCGTGTCGGTCACCTCAAGATGTTTGGGGGTCTTCACCGAGCCAAGCATCTCTTTTACCCCAGCGGTGACAGCGGCAACATCGATCGCCACCCCGCTCACGGGTTCAAGCACCGCCACGACCGCTTCGCCCCACTTCTCGTCGGGCACCCCGAACACGGCACACTCTTGCACGCCCTCTTGTGCGAGCAGCGCCCGTTCGACTTCTGCCGAGTACACATTAAAGCCACCAGTGATGATGAACTCTTTCTTGCGGGCGACGATATGCACAAAGCCTTCATCGTCTTCAAAGGCGACGTCTCCAGTCAGAAACCACTCGCCCTTCATCGATTCTGCGGTTGCTTCGGGGTCTCCGTCGTAGCCGGGCGATACGCTGAACCCTTTCACCGCGATCTCGCCCCGCTCACCCTGCACGACCGGCTGCCCGTCGTCATCAATGATCGCCATATCAATCAGGGGCGTCGGCCTTCCCGCAGCACCCAGCCTGGACGCATCGGCGATTCCGTTGGCCGGGTCGCCATCACGAAAATGATCTTGCGGCGCCAGATAGAGGTTCGGCACCCCGGTTTCGGTCTGGCCATAGATTTGCGCGAGCACCGGCCCGAAGATGCTGACGGCCTGGCCAAGTTTCACCGGCGAAATCGGCGCAGCCCCATAGAGCATGTACTGCAGCGAGTCGTAGTTGTACGAGTGAATATGAGGCAGGTCGATCAGCCCATAGATCACTGTCGGTGGCACGAACATGTGCGTGACTGCGTGCTCGTCGATAATTCTCGGCAGCTCTGCGATTGGCTGGTTTGAAATCACGCACAACCCGCCCTGCCGCATGATCAGCTGCATCACTTGACCCGCGGCATGCGACAGCGGTGCCGACGCGAGCAGCACGGGTCGAGGGTTGCGGCTTGTTGGCGTAAACGGGCAGATTGCCTCAAAAGATAGCGCGACATACTCAGCGTTCTTGTGGGTGAACTGCACCCCCTTTGGAACGCCGGTTGTGCCGCCAGTCGGTTGCACGGCATACACCGCATGCTCGTCAAACCTTTGGTCGAGGGGTGCATCGCCTTGCTGACCGATCCACGCTTCGACTTGCTCACGTTCGAGAACGACAAACTCGACGCTTGTCGGCGCGACAGCCCGATAGCTCTCAACAATCGACGAAAGTGAGGGGTCGTAGAACACCACCCGTGGCACAAACTTCTCGAGCATGACCTTCACTTCATCGCTGCCCGATCGAGCGTTAATCGGCATCCAGAC
>JAAZHL010000175.1 GCA_012510755.1 Leucobacter sp. | reverse complement strand
GCAGCTGAATCTGGGCGCTCATCGAGCTCGACAGTTCTTTCTTAGCCTGCTCTGCGGCTTCTTTGAGGCGCTGCAGAGCGATCTTGTCGCTCGACACGTCGTCACCCGAGGTTGCCTTGAACTGCTGAATGAGCCACTGCACGACGCGGTCGTCCCAGTCGTCGCCGCCGAGACGGTTATCGCCAGCGGTTGAACGCACCTGAATGGTCGAAAAATCGTCGTCTTTGCCCACTTCGAGCAGTGAGACGTCGAAGGTGCCGCCGCCGAGGTCGAAGACGAGAATTAGTTCGTCTTCTTTGCCCTTGTCGAGGCCGTATGCGAGGGCCGCGGCGGTGGGCTCGTTGATGATGCGCAGCACGTTGAGGCCAGCGATCTCGCCGGCTTCTTTGGTTGCCTGACGCTCAGCGTCGTTGAAGTAGGCGGGAACTGTGATGACCGCGTCGGTCACCTTGTCACCGAGGTAGGTTTCTGCGTCGCGCTTCAGCTTCATGAGCGTGCGGGCCGAGATCTCTTGCGGGGTGTACTTCTTGCCGTCGATTTCGGTGGTCCAGTCGGTGCCCATGTGGCGCTTCACCGATGCGATCGTGCGGTCAACGTTGGTGACGGCCTGGCGCTTTGCGGTTTCACCGACGAGCACCTCGCCATCTTTGGTGAACGCAACGATCGAGGGGGTGGTGCGAAAGCCTTCGGCGTTCGCAATAACGGTCGGTTCGCCGCCCTCAAGGACTGATACAACCGAGTTGGTGGTGCCGAGGTCAATGCCTACTGCACGTGACATATATGGTCTCCTTTAATTGGTACAAGTTAGGAAGTTGTAGGGCAAATCTGACAAGTTGAGCCCGATGCACTCAAGTTTACTTGATTCGAGGATCGCGTCAAGCGCATTCCACTAAACTTGAGTCACTTTGACTCAACTCTCAGCTTCCCGCGCTGCGCCCCGCCAGGCTGACCTTGCCAGACTGACCTCGCCCAACACCACAGCCTCGCTCTTCTGCGCGTCACCAAGTTCCGATACAGTGACCCCCATGAGCGAGACAACGAAACAGAGCGGCACGGCCCCTGAACCCGAGCGTCAAGTACCGGGCAAGGTTGTGCGTTCGTGGGCGCTGTGGGACTGGGCGACACAACCCTTCAACTCCGTCATTCTCACGTTTGTCTGGGTGTCGCTCTACCTCGTATCTGACGCGTTTCTGCCCGATGAGGTCGCCGCACAGAACGCCGACGGCTCACTCACGTGTGCCACCTCGGCCGATGCCAGCACCGAGTATTGCCGAGGTCTCGCCGACCTGTCTGCAGACTACGGCTGGATCACCTTTGTCGCTGGGTTGCTTGTGCTCGTGCTCGCCCCGGTGCTCGGCCAGCAGGCAGACGCCCGCGGCAACAAGAAACGTTGGGTCGTGGGCGGCACAGCCGCGCTGGCTCTCGTGCAGTTCGCACTGTTCTTCGTCTACTCAGAACCTACCTACTTCTGGTTCGGCGCAATTCTCATTGCGCTCGGCTCGGTGGCAAGTGAGATCGCCGGCGTGAGCTACAACGCCATGCTCATCGAAGTATCAACAAAGAAGACCGTTGGGCGCGTCAGCGGCCTCGGCTGGGGGCTTGGCTACATCGGCGGCATCATCGCCCTGGTGCTCGTTGTTCTCGTCACGCAACTGAACTGGTTTGGCATGGACGTGTCCGACGGGCTCGCCTATCGTCTCATCGCAGTCGGCGCCGCGATTTGGACTGTTATCTTTGCGGTTCCCTTCGTGCTCAACGTTCCCGAAGCACCGGCACGCCACGACCGCCCCAAGGTCGGCTTCTTTCGCAGCTATGTGGTGCTCGCCCATGATCTTCGTGCCCTGTTCAAGACTCACCGCCCGACCTTTTGGTTTCTCATTGCCAGCGCGGTCTACCGCGACGGGCTCGCGGGCATTTTCGCGTTCGGCGGCATCATCGCGGCCGTATCGTTCGGCTTCAGCGCCAACGAAGTGATGATCTTTGGCATCGCGCTGAACCTTGTCGCGGGTGTGGCAACGATCATCGCCGGCCGACTTGATGACCGTTTCGGCCCTCGCGCCGTCATCATCTCTGCGCTCGTTATCTTGCTTGTCAGCATGCTCTTCATCTTCTTCCTACGCGAAGAGGGCAAGTTGATTTTCTGGATCGGCGGCATCGTCCTCTCCGCCGCCGTGGGCCCGGCTCAAGCCTCGAGCCGGTCGATGCTCACACACATGACCCCCGACAACATGCAGGGCGAGATTTTTGGCCTCTACGCAACCACCGGCCGCGTCATGAGCTTCCTCTCACCATGGATGTGGGCAGCATTCATCGGATGGTTTGGGGCCACCCACTTCGGCATCATTGGCATCGCCATCGTCGTCGCGATTGGACTCACACTGATGCTCTTTGTAAAAGCAAAGCGAACTCCCGTCGCGTGATTTTGATCCTGTCGAACGAGGCTACGATGAAGAGATGCCCAGACCGCAGTTAAGCCCCGAGCAGTTAGCGGTATTTGAACGCATCGAGCACACGCGCGAGCACCTGTTCATCACTGGGCGAGCAGGCACAGGCAAAAGCACTATCTTGAACCATCTCGCGTTCAACACCTCAAAAATCATTGCGGTGTGCGCGCCGACAGGTGTCGCCGCACTCAACGTTGGCGGGCAGACGATTCACTCGTTGCTGCGGCTACCCACCGGGGTCATCGCCGACCACGAGCTCGACCAGCCGACCGACCTGAAGAAGATGCTCGCGGCGATCGACACCCTCGTCATTGATGAGATCTCGATGGTCTCGGCTGACCTCATGGACGCAATCGATCGGTCGCTCAGACAAGCCCGCGCAAAGAAGCACGACCCCTTCGGCGGTGTGCAAATCATCATGTTTGGTGATCCTTATCAATTACCACCCGTGCCCCCGCGCGACCCGCACGAGCGCGCGTACTACGACGACAACTATCGCTCGCTCTGGTTTTTCGACGCCAAAGCATGGCAAGACGCGCCACTAACCACGATCGAGCTGGTCGAAGTGCACCGGCAACGAGACGACCGATTCAAGCAAATCTTGGGTGCGGTGCGGCACGGTGAAGTAGACGCCGAGATGGCCCGAGAGTTGAATAGCGCAGGGGCGCGGCCAGCCCCTGCCGATGCGCTCACACTTGCAACCACGAACGCGACGGTGGCCCGCATCAACGCCTCACGGCTTGCGCACATCAAAGGCGACCCCTTGCGAGCGGTCGCCGAGATCAACGGTGAGTTTCGCGAGAACACCTACCCTGCCGATGAAGTGCTCGAACTGAAGGCCGGGGCACAGGTCATGTTCTTGCGCAACGACAGTGACGGGCGCTGGGTCAACGGCACCATCGGGGTCGTATCGCGAGTCACCGGCACGGTATGGGTTGAGGTCACCGACGCAGACGGTGAAACCAAAGAGTACGAGGTCGAACCGACGACGTGGGAGCGCTACCGCTACCGCTACGACGCCGAGACTAAGAAACTTGAGAAGGAAGTAGTGGCCGAGTTCGAACAGTTTCCGCTGCGTCTCGCATGGGCAGTGACCGTGCACAAGTCGCAGGGCCACACCTACGACCAAGCCATCGTTGATCTCGGGCCTCGGGCATTCACTGCGGGGCAAACGTATGTGGCACTCAGTCGCGTACGCTCGCTCGACGGCCTGTACCTGCAGCGCCCTTTGCAGCCACGAGACGTTATCGTCGATCCCAACGTCGTGCGCTTCATGTCGGGTGCGCTGCGCGGCGATTCATAACTCCACGAGATGGGCTATCGAGTAGCCGCCTCACCAATCGCAAAGACGAGCAATGAGCCAGTTGCAGTCGCGACAACTCGGCCAGTTGCATCGATCAATTCACCATCAGCAAATGCGACTCGATTACCGGGCTTTGTCACTGTTCCGATGGCTCGCAGGGGCGCCGAGTCGGGCATGATCGGGCGCAGGTAGTTGATCTTGATTTCAATTGATGTATAGCCAACGCCTTGTGGCAGGGTCGTCTGCACCGCACAGCCGAGCGCTGAATCAAGCACCGTGCACGCATAACCGCCATGAATGGTGCCAAGTGGATTGAAATGTGACTCGTCTGGCACGCACTCGAATGTGACTGTGCCTTCGCCGACGTCAGTCAGGTGCATTTGCATGGTTGAACTGATTGAGGGGCCAGCGAGTTCACCGGCCATCATCTTGCGCAGAAAGTCTATTCCGGTAAGTTTCGGCAGCTGTTGTAGCGATGGCGAAGCATCTTGCCAGGTAATTGTCTTCTCGCCACCACTGTGCATATGTTTCGTCATTCCTTTGTTCTACCACCCTTGCTGCTTGTTGTGGCGACGGCTTGTCAACACGACCCAATTGGCACCCAGCACAGCAAGCAGTGCCGCGACGACAACGAGAGTTTCAGGCGAGGCAGCGCCAGTCGCCGCGAGCTCGTGAGGCAAGTCTGAGGCCGGCTCAGCGTCCGGAGCAGGGCCTGGCGATGGATCAGGCTGCGGGTCGGGCTCAAGTTGATCAACCACCGCACGACCAATCGCCGGCGGATCAATGATCAGCCCGGCAGTTGTTGCAGCACGAACGTAGTTGATAGTCATCTCAAGATCGTTCACGCCGGTGTC
>JAAZHL010000025.1 GCA_012510755.1 Leucobacter sp. | reverse complement strand
GTGAAGGCGACTCGTAATCAATGGCTTCACACCGGTGATGGGTTCATTCGGGACGCTGACGGGAACTTCTTTTTTGTCGATCGCCAAAAGGATGCAATTCGTCGCCGTGGTGAGAATATTTCGTCGTTTGAGGTTGAGGCCTGTGTGAATCAGCACCCTGCTGTGCTTGAGTCGGCGGCTGTGGCTGTGCCCTCGGAGTTTGGTGAGGACGAAGTCATGATCGTTGTTGTGACTCAGCCTGGCGAGAGCCTGGCTCCAAACGACTTGTATGAGTTTTGTGCCAGCAAGCTTCCGAAGTTCATGCTGCCGAGGTATGTGCGTTTTGTGGACGCACTGCCAAAGACGCCGACGCAGAAGGTTCAGAAGGCGAAGTTGCGAGAGCATTCTGTGGACGCAACAACATGGGACAGAAACGTTGTGGTTGCCTGAATGCCAAAGGCTTGGCCGTCAGGCAACCACATACATCTCTCGCCCGGGGTGAAGCCCTTAGTTAGCTGCTGGTGACGGCGATACCACTGATTTCTATGAGCGCAGCAGGGTCCATCAAGCTTGAAACGCCCGTGATGACTGAAGCTGAAGGTTTCATACCAGCTGCCTTAGAGGTTGCCGCGATGCCCTTGAACATCTCATCGCCGGTTTCAGCGTTTAGTCCCACTACATAGATGGTCATCTGTGCGAGGTCTTCGAGAGCGGCGCCGGTTGCTTCTAGTGCGTGGATGAAGTTCTGAAGAGCCGTGGCTGCCTGCTCTGCATATCCCATTTCAGCATCGACTCGTCCTGAGATATCAGACGCAACCTGTCCTGCAATAAAAACTAATTGCCCTGGATCGGCCACGACTGCGTGTGAATAGCCAAAAGGCTTGACTAGCTTCTCTGAGTTTACGTGTGTGAGCGACATAGCCATTTCTCCTTCATGTTTGATATCTGAAAGTGTTTAAGGGAATTGGCCGGGGCTGCGCCCGGCACCAGGGTCGCCGGCGAATGCCTGCCCGATCGAAAGCCATTCAGTTGCGGCTTCGCCAGTCGCGACAAGCTTGCTGTCTGCGACGTGTCGGCGGCGTGTAAGCACGAGGCAAAAATCTTCTGCACTTCCGGTGATCCGCTCCGTTGCAGTTGGGGAGCCAAAGCGCCAGGACTCACCAGTCGGTGAAGTGAGCTCAACGAAGATTTCTTGTTCTGGTACAGGCAAATCTCTTACCAGATACGAGTACGGACGAGCCTTGTAGGCTATTAACGCGATGTGTCGCAAGCGGGCGGTTGGTTCGCGGCGAACGCCGAGAGCGTCAGCAACATCTTGTCCGTGAGCCCACGTTTCCATCAGACGAGCGGTGATCTTTGAGGCCAGGCTCATTGATGGCCCGAACCAGTCGACCCTCTTGCTTGGGTCTGCCGCGGACGCAGCAGACTGAAACGCCTGGGCACAAGATTTCCAACGTGTCATGAGCTCCGTAGCGCCTAAAGCGATGAGCGGTACGAGGACAGCTTCGCCGAATCCGAACGGATCTTCATCCGCCTCAGCTCGTATTCTTGCGAATGCTTGCGGATCCATAATTGATATAGCTGCTGCTTCATCAAAATAGGCGAGGTGTGCGATCTGATGAGCAATGGTCCAACCGGGGGCTGGGGTCTGTAATTGCCACTGAGCGTCATCGAGAGGCGCGATCAGGCTTAATAAGTCTTGCTGCTCATCAGCGAGATCTCTGAGTATCGGACGGACATCCTTCATTCCGGTTCAACCTTCCAATCTGGCCAAGCGACGAGCATGGCCCTCGGCCTATCCTGTGGTCGTCATCCCGCCATCAACGACCAGGTTGTGACCCGTGACATAAGTACTTGCATCGCCGAGTAGATATAACAGGGCGCCGTCGAGCTCGCCTGTTTGACCCACCCTGCCAAGCGGAATTCTTTGATTCATGAGATCGGCAATGGGGCCACTTTTATATTCGTCCCCCATATCACTCACAAATGGGCCAGGAGCAATTGAGTTCACGCGAATGCTGTATCGTGCCCACTGTTGAGCGAGCTCGCGGGTGAGGCCCACGAGGCCAGCCTTTGAGGCGGCATACGAGGCCATTGCTTGAAAGCTTGTCGAGCGTGTGGCCGCAATTGAGGTGATGTTGACGATTGAGCCTGCAACTTCTTGTTCTCGCATAGTCTTGGCGACAGCCTGTGCCAGGGCGAATGGGGCTACAAGGTTGGTCTCGACGACTCGACGAAATTCGCTCACTGGCTCTTTCAACGCGGTAGCGAGTTTCACGACGCCGGCGTTATTGACCAGACCATCGATACGTCCAAACTTCTCAAGTGTTTGAGCCACTAGCTGGTCTTGGTCAGAAGCTTCAGTAACATCGCACTGCACAGGGGTGAACCCCTCGATTGAATCTGCGAGCTTCAACAAGTTCTCACGCCGTCGTGCAGCGCCAATCACATGCCCCCCAGCTTGGCTGATTGCATGTGCGAATTGGGCGCCCAAGCCGCCGCTAGCGCCTGTGACGATGATGACCCGCCCTTCGAGAGGCCTGTTCTGTGCAGGATAGGCAGGTGTGGGATCTGGCATGGAGTTGCCCTAACTTGCTCGGTTGATTGCCTGTAGCTGGACGAAAGTGCGGCACGGGCGGTGCTGCAAAGTGGATCCTCGTAGCTCCTCAAAATCGGGCCTACGACGATGTAGTACTCGGTAATGGGAAAGCTACGTGAACTTGACGGACAAGTCAAGTTTGTTTTTGAGGCCACCAGGCCTAGGTTAAGCGGCTGGAAGTTTAGTTCTGGCTTATTGGGGCAGAAGAAAGGGGGAACGATGTACAGAGCGAGATGCAATTTTCTATGCCATGTCACAATTTGATCTATTTGGGTTGACAAGAAAGTCACATTGGTTCCAAGATTGAACCTAATGCATTCGATGATGATGCAGACTAACCGAAAGGTGTAGCTACAATGTCGTGGTTTTCGTTCGAGAAGAAGAATTTAGGTCGAGCTCCGCTCGCACTACTCGCTGGCGGTGCTTTGCTGGCTACGGCCGCATGTTCTGGTGGTAGCGCCACGAACGGTGGCGGTGAAGATTCTGGTGGCTCCGGGGAAACTTTTAAGTTCACCTTGGCCCACCACGCAGGTTCTGGTGGCGTGCAGGCTCAAGAGATGGAAGCTTATATGGAGGCCGTGAGCGCAGCGACGGACTACAACATCGACGTGACCTACTACCACGACGCTGAATTATGCCCGCCCAACGAGCAAGCCATGTGTGCAGCGGACGGACGCATCGATATTACTCAGGTGTTGCCCACGTACCACCCTGGTGAGTTTCCAATGTCGACAGTTGGAAGCCTCGGATTCCTTGACATTCCTGATGCCGCAGGCCTAGCGCTCATGGATCTTTGGGGATCAGACGATGCTGTGAAAGCCGAGTGGGAGAGCCAAAACCTAGTTCCACTCTTTCCGATTTCGGTTGGTGACTACACTCTCGGTGTCAACGGAGCCCTTGAGTCGTTTGACGATATGAGCGGGCTGCGGGTTCGCGCAATCGGTGCTTCTGCCGCGTCGCTAGCGAGTGTTGGTGCAGATCCTTCAGCTCTTGCCGCACCTGAAATTTATGAATCAATGCAGCGTGGAGTGCTCGACGGCTGGTCGATCCCCATCGATTACGCGCTCACCCAAGGATTCGAAGAAGTCACCTCCCATATCTATGACATTGGTCTTGGTCCTGCTCTCACCTCGATGTTTGCAATCAATGCTGACAAATGGGCCTCCCTTCCCGAGGACCTTCAGCAGACATTTCTCGAGGTCGCTGATGACTTCGCAGTAGAAGCCTGGGACACCTACATGGTCCCGACAATTCAAGATCTCTGCGTAGACGCAAAGAGCCACCTTGAGTACGTCGGCGTGCTTGAAGATGGCCGTGAGGATTTCATGGCGACAGGCCTAGAGATCACGACCAAGGACTGGATTGACAATGTGGCAGGCAATAAGGTCGATGACCCACAGGAACTCGTTGATCGGTATCGCGGCAAGGTCGATGATTGGGAAGCTAAGCTCAGCGATGGTTTCGTGTCAACTGCTGCAGCCTGCGGCAGCGTGCTCTAAGCAGTCCTGATAGAGGCGGGGGTAGAACGATATGTTTCTACCCCCGACTGCTCTCAGCACTCACCATTGCCTCTTGAGTTTCGCTGTAGACCAGGCTCGAAAATCACTTGGATGCTACGTGCTGCAGTTGAAACGCTGTGTGACAAAGTGCGGAAAGAGATCATAGGAATATGTTGAAAGTACTGCGCTCCGCTATCGACTCCGTCGTGGAGTCTATGGGCGTCGGAGCAGCCCTGGCCATCGCGATTATGGCCCTCTATGTCACGGGAAATGTGATAAGTCGAAAGCTTGGGTGGGGCGAGTTTTGGGCAATTATCGAGTTCTCGGAATTTCTAATGGTTGCAGCTGTATTCCTCGCTATGGCCTACGCCGAAAAGACAGACACCCACGTAAGAATGACTCTCGTGACATCGCGTCTTGGCGCTAGGAAAGGGGGCGCGACTCGTTCGGTTGGGCTCCTGCTAGCGTTTGTGGCGGTGGCTGCATTTACCTACTACAACGCAGGCACACTCATGCAATCAATTGAGAACAACGAGACTCGTATGGGACTGGCGCACTTTCCTGTGTGGCCAGCACGCACAGTGATCTTGCTTGGTTTCCTATTTACGGCCATAGTCCTGCTCGTCAAGCTCGTCGACTCGATCCGGGCCACAGTCGCCGGTAAGCAACTCGACGCCGTCGATAACTCTCAGTTTTAGGAGATCTTCACATGGATCCCATTCTCGCCGTCATTCTTGTAATTGTCTTACTGCTCGGGCTACTTGCCCTAGAAGTCCCTGTAGCCTGGACCCTCGCGATTTCTGGCGCCGTCGGCCTGGTCATGCTTGGTAATTGGGAGAACGCAGCCAGAGTCATGGCATCACGTCCTTATCAGGACGTCGCTGTCTTCGGTTTCATTGTCGTTCCAATGTATATTTTGCTAGGCAACTTTGCGCTGGAGGGTAAGGTTGCGACCCAGGTCTTCGAGATAGCAGCGCGGCTATCAGGCCGCCGCAAGTGGGCACTCGGTGTCGCGACAATCGGTGCTTGTGCCGGGTTTGCGGCGGTATCGGGCTCGAGCATTGCTACTGCCACCACAATCGGCAAGCTCGCCATTCCTGAAATGGTAAAAGTTGGCTATCGGCCCAGCCACGCGGCCGGTATTGTTGCATCGGGCGGCACCCTCGGTATTTTGATTCCCCCGAGCATTATTCTGGTGCTGTATGGGGTGCTTGTCGGCGAATCGATTGCCGCGCTACTGATGGCCGGCATCATTCCCGGAATCCTCTCGGCTATCGCAATGGGCCTCTATGTGATGATGCGGATCGGCCCCAAAGTCGATAGTAAGGTCTTCGAGAAGAGCCTCGTCACGGCAGGGGGCTCTAGCAGTTCGTCAGGTGGGGCGACCGGTGCGGGCTCGGCTGGTAGTGACGTGGTGATTGACGCTGCTATGACCCCTCTGCGCGGTCTTCCCTGGCGTGGTCTGTTCCGCATTTTGGTAATCTTCGCCATCATCATGGTGGGAATCTATGGTGGCTGGTTCACAGTGTCCGAGTCAGCTGCAATTGCTGCGCTCGTGGCCCTGGTATTTCTCGTGCAGGAATTGCGCAAGCAGGGCCTGAAAGAGATCCTCCGGGCTTGCCGCCGGGCGTTGCTCGGGGCAGGGGCAACAACCAGTATGGCTTTCACCATAGTGGTCGGATCAGCGACGTTCAGTTTCTTCATTCTGATGTCAGGGGTGCCGAGGGAGTTCGCGAAATGGATCGCTGACGCCGGTATTGAGCCGTGGCTGGTGCTGCTGCTCTTCCTAGCGGCACTCATTCCTCTCGGAATGTTCTTGGGCCCCCTGTCGTGCATGGTGATTCTCATGCCGATCGCATATCCGATCGTTGCTGATTTCGGGTTCTCGGGCGTGTGGTTCGGAATCTTGGTTGTGAAGGTGCTTGAGCTGGGCATGATCACACCGCCGGTTGGGCTGAACGTGTATGTGGTGGCCGGTGCGGCTAAGGAGCTCGTGACTGTTGAAGATGTCTTCAAAGGCGTGATGGGTTTCTTTGTTGTCGATCTGCTTCTCGTGCTGCTGATGTTCGCGGTGCCGTCAATCGTGCTTTTCCTACCGAACCTTCTACTCGGAACGTGAGGTAATTGACCGATTTACCGCTTAGCGACATCCCTCATTCCTTCGAGTGGGGGATGTCGTTGCGTTGCCCTAGATATCTTCGTCAAGAGTCAGTGAGTTAATCAATATGTACGTAGACACCCTTAGAGAGGCACTTGAACTACAAGGTGAGGTGCTGAACGGGCGAAGATCTCTTTTGCGTGCAGGGTCGTTGGGAAGCGCTGGTTCTCGCATGTATGGGGGCCAACTGCTCAGTCAAGCCGCGTTTGCGGCAGCGCACACGGTCGAATCAGGAAGAGAGATGCACTCGATGCATGCTCATTTCTTGCTGCCGGGGGACTCCTCATCAGAGGTTGAATACCATGTCGTCCCGTTGCGGGACGGTGGCTCGTTTTCCTCACGTCGCGTTGACGCGGTTCAACTAGATCGCACGATTTTCTCGGCGATGCTGTCGTTTCAGCGCCCTACCGACGGGTTGCGGCACCAGCTTGATTTGCCTTCAGGGGTTCCTGGACCTGATGATCCTCATCTCGAACGCATATTCGAGCCTGTCGAGGGGGACAATCTCGTTGCGACCGACCTGTTTGAGGTGCGCATGATCAGTGATGGCGCATGGCCTTCAGCGGTGCCTATGCAGAATGCCGGATGGGTGCGCCTGCGAGAAGACCTTACGGGAAGTGACAGCGTTCAACGTGCAGCGCTCGCATATCTGAGTGATTCGATTATTCAATGGCCGGTGTTGCGTGAACACGAGTTGAGCTGGTGGCCAGAAGATATGGCCACTTGGAGCCTCGATCACGCGATCTGGTGGCATGAGACACCTCGGGTGTCAGAGTGGATGTTGTTTGTGCAAGAGACCCCACGCGGTGGGGATGGACGAGCCATGACAACAAGTCGCATCTATAGTGCCGATGGACGTATTCTCGCGACCTGTGCTCAGGAGATGCTGTTACGCGCGATTCGGCCGACCAGCCAGTGAGGTGGTCGGCCCGCAGGTAATGGGCCTAGCCATACACATTGGTCGGGATTCGCGATTATTGCACCTCGACGACGACTTTACCCAAGCTCTTACGATCTTCGACGTGTCGAAATGCCTCTGATCCTTCCGAAATATGAAACGAGGCACCTACGATGGGGCGCACATGACCAGAAGAAATGAGGGCATCGAGTTTCTTCGCCACCTCACTCGCGTACTCCGGATGGGCCATGACATAGCTGCCCCACACCGCACCGACCGCGTCGATATTCTTCAAGAGCAAGCGGTTTGCTGGGATCTGTGGAATTTCCCCGTCAGCGAATCCAACTACAACAAAGCGACCGAACTCGCGCAGCACGCGCAAATTGTCGATGATGCGATCACCGCCAACAGGGTCGATCACGATGTCGACCCCATCGGGCATGACGCCTAACGTCTGTTCGCGCCAGTTATCTGTGGTGCGAAACACGTGATCTGCCCCAGCCTGCTGGGCGATGGCTGCCTTCGTATCGTTACTCACAACTGCAACCACCTCTGCGCCGAGGCCTTTTGCAACCTGGATGGTTGCGGTGCCTACGCCTCCAGCAGCTCCCTGCACCAGGACACGCGCGCCCGGCGCGAGGCGCCCGCGGGTCACCAAGGCAAAATATGCCGTGTGATAGTTGATTACCAGCGCTGCACCTTCGGTAAAGCTGAGACTGTCGTGCAACTTGAAGGTCACCTGAGAAGGTACCAACACCTGCTCGGCCAGCCCGCCGGTGAAGCTAAATGCGGCCACACGGTCGCCAACCCGCAACCCTGACTCCGCAGGAGCATCTTCGACAACACCCGAGATTTCGCCGCCGGGAATGAAGGGAAGCTCAGGTTTAAATTGATAGAGCCCTCTCGCCTGAAGCACATCGGGGAATGATACTCCGGCCGCGCGCACAGAAACGAGTATCGGTTCGCCCATGTGGGCGATGGGTTGAGACACAGTGTTCGGCGGTTCTGCATCGGTGAGGGAAACCGATTCAGGGCCCTGCAAATCTGAAATCTTCAGTGCTTTCACGTCACTCCTTTGTGGCTGTATTGCATTTAGTGTGTCAAGTCAACGCATCGACTTTATGTGCGAGCTTGGTGCCGCTGGCAGTAACGGTGAGTCCGATTGCTTGTGCCCAGAGTCGGGTGAGCGTATTGATGGCGGTATTCTTGTCGTGTGTTTCGCCCATGAGAAACCAGACTTTGGCGAAGTGTTCGACCATGCCGCCAAGCATGCTGGCGGCAAGTTTTGGTTCGAGGTGAGGGTCTGCGAGCCCTTCGTTCTGGAGGCGTGTGATGCTGTGCGCGATTCGGTCGACGAAGAGTTGGCGGATCTCTAGTGAGACGGTGTTGAAGTGGTCGTCGTACGGGGTCACTTGTTCAATGACGCGCATGATGTGCGTGTTTCGTCCGTATGCCTCGAGGTAGCGTTCGGTGGAATACCGGATGCGTTCGACAGGGTCTGCTGTTTGCGGGCTCTCGGCGCGTGTTGCGAGAAACATTTCGCCGGTAGCTGAGTTGACGATTTCGCGAAATACTTCGTGCTTTGATTCGAAGTAGTTGTAGAAGCTGCCGTAGGAGACGTTGGCGCGCTTCATGATGTCTGCGATGCGGGCGTCGGCGAAACCATCTTCTTCGAAGATCTCGCGTGCGGCGTGCAGAATGGCGTTGCGTGTGCGTCGTCCGCGTGCGGTCGTCGGTAAGCTGCCGTCCTTTGGGGACGTAGCGTTGTGAAGTTCGGCCATGCCATCTCCTCGGGGTATGCGCGTCGACATAGTTTTTCACTGATGTGCTAAATAGATTGCCCTATTTCGGCGCTTTTAGGGAAAACTAAGACGGCAGTGTTTATGACAATTTGATCATGTATGTCGCGCCTCCGCAATCTTTGTCGACAGCGGTCATCTGGCTTCTTATTGGTAAAAAAGAATTTAGATAGTGACAATTGCTGACAAATATGTCAGATTAGTGGCAGCGACACGGTTCGCAGACGAACGCAGGAGACGCGCAATTGCCAATTATTACTTCACAACTTAACCCGAGCTCTGAACATTACGAGGTCAATCGAGCGCAGATGCTTGAACAAATCGAAGAGATTCGCGAGGCAGAAGACCAAGCTCTAGCAGGTGGCGGGCAGCGATATGTTGAACGTCACCGATCGCGCGGCAAGCTATTGGTTCGCGAGCGAATCGAACTGCTGATTGATCGGGATTCAGCGCTTCTTGAGCTGTCTCCGCTCGCGGGCTGGGGCACTGACGACCCCCTTGGCGGCGGTGTAGTGACCGCAATTGGGGTGGTGCACGGAGTCGAATGTGTGATTGTTGGCAATGACGCCACAGTTCGCGGCGGTTCACAGGCGCCGACGACGGTGAAGAAAATTCTTCGCGCATTCGAAGTGGCCCGTGACAACAAGATGCCACTGATCAACCTGGTGGAATCTGGCGGCGCAGATCTTCCTAACCAAGCCAAGACGTTCGTGCCGGGTGGCGCGACGTTCCGTGAGATTACGAGGCTGTCTCGCAACGGCATT
The DNA here is from genome assembly GCA_012510755.1 of Leucobacter sp. GTDB lineage: Bacteria > Actinomycetota > Actinomycetes > Actinomycetales > Microbacteriaceae > Leucobacter. Next base: position 13,946 of record JAAZHL010000025.1, on the reverse strand, counting down.
CCGACTATAGCGATCGTGTTCGGCTCATCAACCGCGGGTGGCGCATATGTGCCCGGTATGTCTGACTACACGATCTTGGTGAAGAACCAAGCCAAGGTATTTCTCGGCGGACCTCCGCTCGTGAAGATGGCGACGAATGAGGACTCTGAAGACGAAGAGCTCGGCGGCGCCGAAATGCACGCCCGTACCTCGGGGCTTGCCGACTATCTTGCCGAAGACGAGCATGAAGCGCTCCGGATCGGACGCGAGGTGGTGCGACACCTCGGGAGTGTGCGCACTGAACCAGTGAACTCGACGGGCGCAGCGCCGCGTTATGCCGCAGAAGAACTTCTTGGAATTGCTTCGGCCGATCCGAAAATTCCATACGATATTCGCGAAGTCATTGCGCGAGTCGTTGACGGGTCTGAGTTTGAAGAGTTTAAACCGCTATATGGCTCGAACCTTGTATGTGGCTGGGCCCGTCTACATGGTCGCGAGATCGGTATCCTCGCGAACAACGGAATTTTGTTCTCGCCAGAGGCACAAAAGGGTGCGCAGTTCATTCAATTGTGTAACCAGACCGGCACCCCGTTGCTTTTCATCCACAACATCACCGGCTTTATGGTCGGAAAACGGTATGAGCACGGTGGCATCATCAAGGATGGTGCGAAGCTAATCAACGCTGTTTCGAACTCCTCAGTGCCCCACTTGGTGCTCATGGTGGGTGCGAGCTATGGCGCCGGAAACTATGCCATGTCAGGGCGTGCGTATGAGCCACGCTTCGTGTTCTCGTGGCCGAGCCACCGCATTGCGGTCATGGGCGGTAAGCAGCTTGCGGGAGTGCTCTCTATCATTCGTGAGAACGCCGCAAAAGCGGCTGGACGCGAGTTCGACCTCGAGGCTGACGCACAGCAGAGAGAGGCCGTCGAGAACCAAATTGACTCTGAGTCAACGGCCCTCTACTCAACCGGGCAAATCTGGGATGACGGAATTATCGACCCGCGGGATACCAGAGTTGTGCTCGGCATCGCGCTATCTGCAATTGGTTCTTCTTCGTCCGACGCAGAACCGGGCTACGCTCCCTTCAGAATGTGAGAAACAACGTGAGAGAAATTAAGCGAATCCTTGTCGCAAACCGCGGAGAGATCGTCAGCCGAGTCGCGCGAACCGCGCGAGCAAACAACATTGAAATAGTTGGGGTTTACGCAGAGAGTGACGCGCGTGCCCCATTCTTGGCAGACCTCGATGACGCATTGTGGATCGGCGATGACAGTGTCGCGTCACCATATCTCAATAGCGACGTAATTCTTCAGGCAGCCAAGACACTTGGGGCAGATGCAATTCACCCCGGGTATGGATTCTTGTCAGAGAACAGTGAATTTGCTCGTGCGGTCATTGACGCGGGCCTCGTGTGGATCGGCCCACCCCCAGCCGCAATCGAGGCCATGGGCTACAAGACACGTGCTCTTGAGATCGCCCGAGAAGTTGGCGTATCTACTCTGCAAAGCATCACCCTGAGCTCTGACCTTGCTGATGGCGTAGCCAAGATTCGTGAGGCGGCGTTGCCGGCTCCTCTGCTTGTGAAGCCCTCTGCGGGTGGCGGCGGCAAGGGCATGCATCGTGTTGACGATCTGAACGATCTCGATGCGAAGCTCGCCCAAGCACAACGAGAAGCTGTTGCCGCGTTTGGTGATGGCACCTTGTTTGTCGAGCGCTACCTCGAGCATGCCCGTCACGTCGAGGTGCAGATCATGGCCGATGAGCATCAGAACGTGATTCACTTGGGCACCCGAGATTGCAGTGTGCAAAGACGTCACCAGAAAATTTTTGAAGAGGCGCCTGCGCCTTTTCTAGATCCAGCGTTGATCGAAGAAATGGCTGCGGCCTCGGTGAACCTGGCGCGACACATCGGATATGTGGGTGCTGGCACCATTGAGTTTCTCGTGTTTGGCAACGAGTACGCGTTTCTCGAAATGAATACCCGTTTGCAGGTCGAGCACCCTGTGACCGAGCAGGTAACTGGGCTCGACTTGGTCGAATTGCAGCTGATCGCGGCATCTGGTGAGCGGCTCCCGGTTGTTCAGGAAGAGATCAATCTCGCGGGGCACTCTATTGAGGCTCGAGTGTATGCGGAATCGCCGGCTGCCGACTATTTGCCGTCGCCGGGCACGATTGCGTTCTGTCACCTCCCAGATATCCCAGGCATTCGGTGGGAATCCGGAGTTGCCACAGGCACGGTCGTTGGCACTCGATACGATCCGATGATCTTGAAGGTCATCGCGACGGCCGCGAACCGAGGATCGGCAACAAAGTTGCTCGCTCGAGCGCTGCAGGCAGTGCAAATTGTGGGCATTGAGACCAACATTTCATTGCTTGTGCGGGTTCTCGACCATGCTGATTTTCAGGCAGGTCAGATTTCGACGCGTTTTGTTGACGAGCGTGCGATTCTGCGCGAACCCGAGGTCCCTGATGAGAGCGATTTCGCTCATGCGGCGGCCTTGGCTTTGCACACAGCACTGCGCAATAGCGAAGAACGAACGGTGCAACGTTTCGCCCCGTCATCGTGGCGAAACCTGCGCAGCCAGCACTCTACCCAAGAGTTCTTGCTGCAAGATTCTCTCGTTCGAGTCGACTATTCCCCGGTGCGTCACAGCACTGAGCGGTGGGAAGTCTTGATTGACGATCAGCCCCGAGCTGTTCGGGTGCTGGCTCATGATTCAGACACGATTGATCTTGAACTGGACAGTCGACGAATGCGGGCAACGATTGTGTCAATCGGCGATCGGGCTTTGGTAGCTTCGGGGCGTGGTCACACAGTTCTGCGCGAGAAGCCGCTAGAAGAGGCCTCATCTGCCCAGATAGCTGGCGCCTTGACGGCGCCACTGCCTGGCACCGTCGTGCAACTAGCAGTTGCCGAAGGGGATCAAGTGTCCGCGGGAGACGTGCTAGTGGTGATAGAGGCGATGAAGATGGAGCATCGAATTGTGGCACCTGAGCAAGGCAATGTTGCCTCGTTGCTCGTGAAGGTCGGCGACCTCGTTGACTATCAGCAAGTTGTTGCGGCAGTTACACCTCATGACGAAACCGCAGAGTAGATTCGACGTCTGAAATTGCCAATTTAAGGTGACACTATGTCAATTTTGTTTGTAGCTAATCGAGCTGAAATTGCCTCGAGGGTGATTGCAACTGCGTCGAAGCGTGGGTTTACCACTGCGATTGCCTACCCCGAAGTAGACGCAGAACTGCCATATGTCAGAGCAGCCGATATTCGTATCCAGCTTGAATCGCCTCGGTCATTTATTGACGCAGAACAAATGGTGGCGGCTGCGACTCAAGTTGGGGCCAGCTTCGTGCATCCGGGATATGGATTCTTGTCAGAGAACACCGCGTTTGCGCGAGCAGTGGAAGCTGCCGGCATGACCTTTGTGGGGCCGTCGCCTGAGGTAATTGAACAGATGGGCGATAAGGCGAATGCGCGGGCAATCGCTATTGCCGCAGGGGTACCAGTGACTCGAGGCAGTGACGAGCCCATTACTGAATTCCGAGAGGCGCAAGAGGTTGCGAATCAGGTTGGATTCCCGCTGATGATCAAAGCCGTTGCTGGTGGCGGAGGCATCGGTATGGCGGTTGTGCGTGAGTCACAAGAATTACAAGCTGCATTCGACCATGTGTCTGGCCGTGCGGCGACCGTCTTTGGGGATCCGAGGCTCATCGTGGAACAGTACATTGCGCGGTCTCGTCATATTGAAGTGCAGGTGATGGGCCTACCGAATGGTGAAGTGGTAGCTTTCGCAGAACGTGACTGTTCTGTGCAAAGAAGACACCAAAAAGTAATTGAAGAAAGCCCTTCGCCGATTTTGACCTCAAGCATGCGAGAAGCAATCGTGGCAAGTGCGCGTGAGCTCGCTGAATCTGTTGGCTACACAAACGCGGGCACCGTTGAATTCATTTTTGATCAGGATAAAAACGAATTCTATTTTCTTGAAATGAACACTCGGCTGCAGGTCGAACACCCGGTCACAGAAGCGCTGCACAGTGTCGAGCTTGTGGCGTGGCAGCTGTCCGTCGCGTCAGGGCATAGCCAGTATCCAGAGGGTTTCAGCTCCACACCAAACGGACATGCCATTGAGCTCAGGCTCTACGCTGCAGACTCTGTGCGCTTCCTGCCGAGACCAGGCAAGATTGCTCGCTGGGAGATGCCTGTTGGTGACCGGGTGAGAGTTGATGCGGGGTACGAGGAAGGCAATACTGTGACACCCTTCTTCGACCCGCTCATGGCGAAGATTACGACGCACGGTCGTGATCGACAAGAGGCTCTGCAGGCTGCTGTATCGGCAATCGAAAGCACCGTAGTCGAGGGCCCAGGGTGTAACCGTGACTACCTGCAGAAGGTTCTGAAGAGCGATGCCTTTGCTGAAGGGACGTACAGCACTGGCTTAGTCATAGAGCCTGCTGCGTAAGGTGCAAAGCAAGACATGATCTAGCTAAAGAGGCGCCCTTGGGTTTCTGAGCGGTTGAGTCGTCAAACAAAGACACAACGTAGTGATCGAGGAGGAAGGCGTGAGCTCCATGATGCGGGCAGTAGTTCAAGACAGATTTGGGGCTCCTGACGTCTTGAAATTGACCACCGTGCCCGTGCCCGTTCCGGCGCAGGGAGAAGCCCTCGTGAGAGTGCGTGCCTGCGGGCTCAATAGCCATGACCTCTTAGTGCGCTCGGGTGAGTACCCGGCCACTGAAGCCTTTCCGCATATTTTGGGGGGCGACATAGCGGGTGAGGTGGCAGCATTTGGCGACGGATGCCGAAGAGGTTTTTCGAAGGGCGATCGCGTGGTGCTCTATTGGCAGCGTGCGTGCGGTATCTGTGAGTCTTGTCGGCGGGGTAAGCGAACAACGTGTCTGCGCTACAGATACTTGGGCACTCAAATCAATGGAGGGTATGCCGAGTATGTGGTGGTGCCCGAAGAGAACCTCGTGGCACTCGGTGAATTCGATGACTGGACGAGTGCTGCCGCATTCCCGATGAGCTTTGGCACCGCATGGCGAGCACTTTTTACGAGAGGCGAAATGAAAGCCTCGGACACCGTGCTCATCCAGGGGGCCAGCACTGGCGTAGGGCTTGCGGCCGTGCAGATTGCCAAGTTGGCTGGGGCCCGGGTGATTGCGACGGCTGGTTCTGAAAAGAAACTTGAGGTTATCTCGCGCCTTGGAGCGGACGTTGTCATCAACTATGCGAAAACGGACTTACGAAGCGAGATTTTGAAGATCACTGGCAAACGTGGTGTAGACCTTGTTCTCGACGCAGTCGGTGGAGAACTCTGGGCCGAAGTGATCGGTTCGCTGACCCGTCACGGAAGAGTCGTTATTTGCGGTGCGGCCGCTGGCCCAAACCTCGCAATGCATGCGTATCAGGTCTTTGAGAAAGAGCTCTCGGTGCTTGGATCGAATAGTGCCGCACTTAATGAGCTCGAGAGTGCGGTGGAAAGGCTGAAGACCGGTGAGCTGAGCCCGGTGGTAGATCAGGTGCTCAGTCTTGAAGATGCCGCTCACGGTCACGAGCTTCTCGAAAAGCGCGCGCAGTTCGGAAAACTCGTGCTTGACCTTGCTCTCTAATTTCCAATGTCGTTAGCACACGACGGTAATTGACAGGTAAATCAGGTCAGTAGCGACCTGGGGGCTCGCTGCGCTGTGGTCCACAGAATATTCGCAGGGTTGATTTGAAATAGATAAAGTCCTTGAATGCCCACTGTGCTCGAACAAAGTCGTTAGATTCCTGCGAATATTTATCCGCCAAAAGTAACGTCGAAGTACTTGCACCTTTCTGACTCTTGTGTCATATTCGTAGGTAACGCAACAGAGCTGTTGGATGAATCAATGTCGATGAGGGGTTTCTGTGGTCTACAGTAACGAGGTTTCAGTTTCTGATCCCGTAGAGAATAGAACTGTCCGCGAGGTGCTTGAGCGGCAACTTCGCGAACGACCTGACCAGCTTGCGATCAGAGACCTGAATGAGGCGCTGACCTATCGCGAGCTTTTCGAGCGGTCATGTCAAGCCTCTGGTGGATTCACTGCGTTAGGCGTTCAGCGCGGCGACGGCGTGCTGCTGATGCTCGATAACCACGTTGATTACATTCTCTCTTGGTTTGGGCTGAGCTTGATGGGAGCAGTTGAGGTTCCTGTAAACACCGCATACCGAGGTTCATTTCTTTCGCACGTCATCAATGACTCTGGAGCCGCAGTGCTTGTGGTGGAAGATTCATATTTGCCATTGATTGCAGACGTGCGTGACCAGCTCACTGGGCTCAACACGATTTTGGTGCGGGGAGGTGAAGGCGATTTCCCACATATTGAGGGGGTAGCCATCTCGGCGTTTGATGGCGTGCTTGCGGGAGAGCCGGTCGAACCCGTTGAAGTGAATTCATGGGATTTGCTCGGAATCCTTTACACCTCAGGTACCACCGGCAACTCGAAGGGCGTGCTCGCACCTCAGGGACTCGCATACAGCTATTCCTCACCCAAATGGATTGAGCCTGGCGAAGTGGTGATGTGCAACCTGCCGCTATTCCATATCGGTGGACAGTGGGCGGGAGTGTACTCAGCACTGATTGCGGGAGGATCCTCGGTCATTCTGCCCCGGTTCTCTGCGACAACTTTCTGGGAAGACGTTCGGCGTTTTGGATGTACTCAAGCGTTAATTCTCGGCGCGATGGCGAGCTTCCTTGCTGCCCAACCCGAGCAAGAGAATGACAATGATCACACGTTGCGCCACATCAATATGGTTCCGCTCGTCGCCGATCACGAAGCCTTCGCTGAGCGCTTCGGCGTGAGCATCGGAGCTGCTTATGGGTTGACCGAGTTTTCAGCACCTGTGCTGACGCTATACGGTGACGCTGAGCCCGGGCTTGCGGGCAGACTACGGTCGGACTTCGAGGCTCGAATTGTTGACGAACACGATATTGATGTTCCGGTCGGCAAAACGGGCGAACTTGTGTTGCGGGCCAAGGTTCCGTGGGCGATGATGGCCGGCTATCACGGGCTACCAGATAAGACCTCAGAAGCATGGCGCAACCTTTGGTTCCACACTGGCGATGCAATGCGCCAGGACGAACAGGGCCGGTATTTCTTTGTTGATAGGAATAATGATGCGATGCGGGTGCGCGGAGAAAACATTTCTTCAGTCGAAGTTGAGAAGGAGATCGATTCTCATCCCGAGGTCGTAGCTTCAGTCGCAGTTGCGGTGCCGAGTCAACATACCGAAGACGAGAGCAAGGTGGCTGTGGTGCGCAAGAAAGGCTCCACGCTTACACCCGAAGACCTTCTACGGTACCTGGTGCCGCGGATGCCCTACTTCATGGTGCCCAGGTATTTCGATTTTGTCAGCGAACTCCCGATGACACCGACACATAAATTTAAGAAGGCAGAGGTTCGCGCTGCAGGGATCACGGCCACTACGTGGGATCGGTCAGCAGCGGGTTTCAGTGTCACGCGCAAGGGGCTTGAAGAACCCAACGGCGCGACAGCGGTCTCCGCCTAACTCAACATTTACCTATAAAGGGGCGTCATGGATCTTTTATCACTGGTGATAGACACCGTGCGAGTCGGCTCGATTTACGCGTTGATTGGCCTGGGCTGGGTGATGGTGTTTCGCGCAAGTGGCGTACTGAATTTTGCCGTCGGGCAATTTCTTGTGCTCGGTGTGTTTATTTACTACGCCTTGGATCAGCGTGGCCTTCCCCTGGCTGTGGCCTTCGTGCTCACGTTGGGCATCATGGCGCTGATCGGTGCAGCAACGTACCTTGGCCTCGTCAAACGTGTGATTGGACTCCCAATCTATGCGCCAATCATGTTGACCTTTGGGTTGGCCATTATTCTTGACGCGGTATTGGGTATTGTCTGGGGGCCGTCAAGCCGCAACCTCACGCAACCGTTTGTCGACCAGCGCTTCCGCTTTGGTGGAGTAGCTTCCATCAGTCTCATCGAGATGACTGTGATTGGCCTCGCAGTAGTCTTGTTTGCGGCAATTTTCACGCTCTTGAAGTTCACCCGTGTCGGAACTCAGATGCGTGCCTCGAGCGAGTCGGCAGTGCTTGCGAGCCAGCGCGGCGTCAGAATCAACCGCCTGATTGCACTTGGGTGGGCACTCTCGTTGGTTGGTGCCACTGTCGGCGGCATTAGCTTCGCATACACCTCTGCGGCTTCGATCAGTCTGGTCGAACTGGGGCTCATGGGAATGGCTCCTGCGCTTGTGGGTGGCCTCGACAGCCTTGGCGGGCTGATAGCCGGCGCCATGATCGTTGCGCTCAGCCAATCGATCGGTGTCTTCTTCTTTGGGGGACAGGCAGCCGAGGTGACGGCCTACATTCTGCTGATTTGTGTGTTGTGGATTCGACCGAGCGGATTGTTTGGTCGGCGAGAAGTCCAACGTCTATAAAAAGCCTCTATCGAGCGAGTTGTAAATTAGCCGATTGCCTCTAAATAGGGGCAGTCATCACAAATGAAGGAAATTCAATGAAGAAGAAACTGAATTTTAAGAAGGTTGCGTTAGCGGCCTCGCTCCCAGCAGTGTTGCTGTTGAGCGCGTGCAGCGGCTCAACAGCTCCCTCAGAGGAAGCCGCTGGCGGCGATCCCTATGTCATCGGAGTGATGACGGACCTCTCAGGGCCCTACTCAGACTTCAGTAATGCGTGGATGGCAGGTTTGCGTTCAAGCATTAATGCGGTGAATGAGGCTGGCGGAGTGCACGGCAAGCAGATCGAGCTGATGGAGCGAGATAATGCAAGCGATTTGCAGCGAGCTACGACGAACTTCCGCGAGATCGCTAATAGCGATGCACTCGCAAACCACGGCAACAACTTGAGTAACATCATTGCAGCACTTGCTCCGCAGGCCGACACTGTCAAGATTCCAATGGTGAATCAGACGGACGTCCCGCAGATCATGACTCCTACTCCGCCGGAGTACGTATTCAGTAGTGAGGTGCCCGTAACTATTTGGGCTGACCTGGAGCTGGCGTTTGCTGCGGAACTATTTGAAGAGCGCGGCATCGATGACCCCAAGATCGCAATCTACACGATTGAGACAGCATCAGCTGACCCTTACCGTGAAGCGGTGATCGAGGGTGCTGAGGCAAGGGGCTGGACAGTAGTTGCTTCGGAGTCTGCAGCGCAGACTGCGACTGACGTCACTCAGCAAGCTCGAGCAGTTGTTGCTGCAGAACCCGATGCAGTCGTGACCTACGTCGTGAACATTACGCAGGCGATTACTGCGATGAACGCACAGGGCTTGCCTACGACAGTTCCCATCATTACGCAGAAGCAGTCTGGAAATAACACCAACTTCGAGGCCATTGACCAGATTGGGCAGGAGTTCTACTCGCTACGGTCGTATGTGGCCCCGTACCTGACTGACAACCCAAGCGTCGCTCAGATGCAAGAAGATATGAAAGCAGCTGGCCAGTGGAAAGACGAGCTGGCAGGAAACGAGTGGGTTTCGCACGGCTACGTTGAAGGGCTGCTGATTGCCCAGGTGCTGGAAGACTGCGGTGTCGATTGCACTCGTGACGGCTACCGTGACGCATTGGCGAACATGAAGTCGCTCGACACTCGTGGCCTCACGGGAGTCTATGGAAACTCCGGAGATCACCGCCTTGTCAAGGAAGGCCAGGTGTACCAGTGGGATCCAGCAACGAGTGTGCCACAGCCGCTTGACGGCAACTGGATTACTTCTTCCTAATCCCACAGTAGGACCCCAAAGTTGTTAAGCATTCTGATCGGAGAACGATGAGCTCATCGAACGCCCCACTATTGAAAGTCGAAGGGCTAGACCTCGCCTTTGGTGGCTTTCATGCACTGACCGATGTCGATTTTGAGGTTCCTCAAGGCGGCATTGTGGGTCTGGTTGGGCCCAATGGTGCAGGTAAGAGCAGTTTGCTTAACGTGATTAGTGGTCTGTATATCGGAAGCGCAGGTACCGTCACTTTCCAAGGTGAGCAGCTCGGGGGGCTGCCACCCTGGAAAGTGGCGCTGCGTGGAGTCGCAAGAACCTTTCAAAACGTTGAACTCGTAGAGGGTATCTCGCTCAGCGACAACGTGATGCTAGGGATGCACCAAGAGACGAAGGCCTCTCTAGTTGAAGCACTGCTCCACGTCGGTCGAGCACGTACAGAAGAGCGGGCCGGCCATGCGAAGGCAGCAGAGCTGCTTGAACTGGTGGGGCTTGGCGGGCGAGGCGCTGATCTGGTGAATAGCCTGTCTTTTGCAGAAAAGAAGCTGGTCGAGATCGCCCGTGCGCTGATGATGTCGCCGACTCTCATGCTGCTTGATGAACCCGCATCTGGCATGAGCGCGATGGACAAGACTGCTTTGGTGAGAGTCTTGCGTCGCCTGCGAGAGCAAAGCGGGTTGACTCAGGTGCTTGTCGAGCACGACATGGCGGTCGTCTCTGCAGCATGTGACTCAATCGTGGTGCTCGATGCAGGGAAGATTATCGCCGTTGGCCCACCTCTAGAAGTTCTGAAACAACAGAACGTAATTGATGCGTACTTGGGTCGAGAAGAATAGGAAAACTCATGAACTCAGTGACTGGAGCGGGGCGGCAGGCTATGAATAATAATGACTCAGATTGGCCTCGACTGCTGACCGAGGTGCGGTACGCACATGAACTGTTGATGGATGAGAATCGTCCAGAGGCGGTCGCCAAGCAGCATGATCTTGGCAAGCTCACTGCGCGCGAGCGCATCGCCGAACTTGCTGATGAAGGTTCATTCGTTGAGAGTGGAGCACTCATCACTCCCAGTCAGGAGACAGTGCGTCATTCAGGGAAGCGCCCAGTGCCAGCAGACGGTGTGGTCACCGGACGCTGCACCGTGGCGGGGCGACCAGTTCATGTGCTGTCGATTGATTTCTCAGTGCTGGGTGGCAGCATGGGAACCGTCGGGATGCTGAAGATCGAACAGCTGGTCGATCGTTCAATGTCAAGTGGTATCCCTCTCGTCATGCTGGTGGAGGGTGGAGGTCACCGAATTCACGAGGGCCTTGATTCGCGGCACTTCGCATTTGGTGCGCCGCTGTTTCGATTGTTCTCGCGTCTTTCAGGCTGGGTTCCAGTTGTCGTTGCGGTACTTGGCCCTGGTTTTGCTGGCGCTTCGAACTTTGCTGCCATGGCAGACTTTGTGGTCATGCGCCGCGGCACCTCGCAGATGGGAATTGCCGGCCCGGCCCTCGTAAAGGCCGCGACTGGTGAGGCATCTGACGCAGAAACACTTGGCGGTGCAGATGTGCAGGCCGACAAGCATGGAATTGCTGATTTGGCCGTGGACTCAGATGAAGAAGCGATGCAGGTGATCCAGCGATACCTGTCATTCTTCCCATCGAACGCGCAGCAAGAGCCGCCCCGTTCCGAATACGTCACCAGCCCCTCCACGGCAGATCGCCCCGACCTCACAGAAATCGTCCCCACCAGCACACGTCGGGCGTATCACGTGAAGAAGGTGATTACTGAAATTGTCGATGGTCACGAGTTCTTCGAGATTAAACCTCGATACGCCAAAAACTTGGTGACTGCACTCGCGCATATCGAAGGTCGACCGGTAGGCATCATTGCCAACCAGCCCATGCAAAAAGCAGGGGCGCTAGATAGCGCCGCATGCGAAAAGGGCGCACATTTCGTTTCAATGTGTGACGCTTATGGCATTGCCCTGGTGTATCTGATTGACGTACCGGGTTTCTTGGTTGGCAGTCCTGCAGAATCGACGGGTCTCGCTCGGCGGAGTGGGCGACTGGTATTTGAACTTGGCCAAGCGACGGTTCCGCGCTTTAGCGTTGTGCTGCGCAAGGTGTACGGTCTCGCCTACGTCGCGATGGGTGGGGGCAGAAGCTTTGGCGCCGAGCTTGCGGTTGCCTGGCCCAGCGCCGAGATTTGCGCGCTGGCAGTCGAAGGTGCTGTTGATGTGATGTTCCGTAAAGAAGTAGAGGCTGCGGAATCGCCAGCAGAGCACAGGGAGACCTTGATTGCAGGGTTTAAGTCTCAGTTGGGAGCGGTGTATGCGGCTAGCGGTTACGGCATCGATGCGGTCATTGAACCCGATCAGACGCGAGCCGTTCTCGCCGAGGGGCTGAGACACGCGCCTCTGCGGCGCGTTGACGTGCAGCCACCACGTGTCCACGCGATATCACCTATTTAATAGACCAGAGGAACCGTTGTGAACCAGACAATTAACGAAACCCGTCCTGTGGCGCGCGCCTGGTCATTCCTGAGGGCACACCCAGCTCTGCTGATCATTCCGTGGGGGCTTGCGCTGTTCTTTCTTCCCATGGTGCTCGGGCCGCGTTGGACAGACATTGCCACGCTCATCTTTATCGCTACGGTCGGATCAGTCGCTCTCAATATGGTGACCGGTACTGCCGGGCAGATGTCGCTGGGTAATGCTGCCTTGATGGCCGTCGGAGCCTACACCGCTGCTGGGATTACGTTCTATATTCCCAACGTGCCGTTCTTGCTTGTCTTGGTGTTCTCGGCGCTCGTAGCCGGGGTAGTTGGGCTGCTGGTCGGCATACCGGCGCTTCGGCTGGCAGGTCTGTATTTGGTGATGGCGACCTTGGCCCTGCACTTCATCGTGAAATTCGTTGCTGAAAAGTTTCAACTTGCGACGGTCGGGGTAGCTGGGTTCCTTCTTCCACGACCCGAGATCTTCGGCATTCGTTTGGACGAGGGCAATAACTGGATCTACTTCACCGGCATTCTCGCTACCCTCGCTCTTCTCGGTTATCGAAACTTGTTGCGGAGCCGGTTTGGTCGCGCGTGGTTGGGAATTCACTATTGTGAGCAGGCCGCAGAAGCACTCGGCGTGAATGTCTCACGATACAAGTTCATTGTGTTCGGCCTCAGCTCAGCGATCATCGGTGTGCAGGGTGCCGTGTTCGGGTATTACCTCTACGGTGTAGAAATTGACTCCTTCCCGCTGTCGCTTGCGATTAGTTATGTTGCGATGATCATTATTGGTGGTTTGGGTAGACCGTTGGGTAGCTTTCTGGGTGCAATATTCGTTGTCGGCCTTCCATATACAGAGCAAGACCTGGTCGGTAAGCTACCGAACGATTCTCCAATTGTGGGAGCTATTTCGAACCAAATGTTCAATATTCAACTTGGTTTGTATGGCCTGGCGGTCGTCGTGTTCCTGGTGATAGAGCCCACCGGGCTTCGCGGTTTGATCACTCGAGTTGCAAATATGTTCCGTGCGGGCGCCAAAAAGCGCAACACTGTTGAGTTGAAGGAAACAGCATGAGCGAGTCAATTTTGGAGTGTACAGACGTATCTGTGCTTTATAACCGCAACGCTGTGGGGATCGAAGGAGTTTCGTTCACAGTGGGGCGGGGCGAAATCGTTGCGCTTGTCGGGCCGAATGGTGCCGGAAAGACCACGACTTTGCGGGCGGTCAGCGGTTTCTTGCGGGCGGAAGCAGGAGCCCTGTCTCGCGGTAAAGTGGTTTACAACGGTGAAGATATCACCGGTAAGCCGATCTTTCAGAATGCCCGCAAGGGTATTGCACTCGTGCCGGAAGACAACAAGATTTTCAGAAGCCTCACCGTTGAGGAGAACTTGGCTGTAGCTCCGCGCACGGATAGCAGCCAGGCCGACTCGTTAGCGTTCGCACTTGAGCTGTTTCCGGTGCTCAAAGACAAGTGGAAGATGCATGCTGGTTATCTGAGCGGCGGGCAGCGGCAAATGCTTGCTGTGTCAATGGCACTTACCAATGCGCCCAAGATTCTTCTCGCCGATGAACTCTCTCAGGGTATTGCTCCCGTGCTCGTTACCGAGATTCTAAAAGCAGTCGCACGTATCAACGAGGAGATGGGTGTGAGTGTGCTTCTTGTCGAGCAGAACGTGCGTTCGGCTCTCACTATCTCTCACCGAGTGAACGTCATTGAGGGAGGCAAGCTGGTGTGGCGCGGAACGACGGATGAGGCGCGCTC
>JAAZHL010000174.1 GCA_012510755.1 Leucobacter sp. | reverse complement strand
GCCTGTGGCTCTTCTTCAGATACACGAGCATCGGTCTGCAAATGCGTGCGGTTGCAACGAACCCGTCCTCCGCAGCATTGAGTGGCGTGAAAGTGGGCCGTGTGCTGACCCTTTCGTGGGGCCTCTCAAGCGCAATTAGCGCGCTCGCGGGCGCATTGCTGATTCCTCTCGTGCCACCAGGGCAATTGGGGTTGCACGGCATGTTCAACGTGCTGATCTTCGCAACGGCTGCGGCTTTGCTCGGTGGCCTTGACAGCATCAAGGGCGCAGTCGTTGGCGGCCTCGGTCTCGGGGTTGGACTGTCACTTGTCAACGGGTATGTTGGCGTGCTTGGTGGGTCGATGTCGCTCACCGTCGCATTGGTAGTCATTGTCGTGGTCTTGCTGGTTCGCCCCCCCGGGTTGTTCGGGGCACGTCGATTGGAACGAGTATGAAGAAGCCGTTTGTTCTCGAACGCGGAACTACGCAGTTCCGCATACTCGTCGGCGTGGGTACCGCGCTGCTTGCGCTTGGGGTGCTCTGGGCCAGCGGGTTTCAGCCCTTTGAGATGAACCAGGTCACCCGTGTGATGATCTACGCGATAGCAATCAGCGGACTGAATGTCGCGACTGGCTACGTCGGTCTGCTGTCGATCGGACACTCGGCGTTCTTTGGTATCGGCGCGTATACGACCGGCATTCTTGTGGTGCGGCACGGCTGGGAAGCGTGGCTCACTATTCCGATCGCATTTATTGTTTGTCTTGTGGTCGGGCTGCTTGTCGGTCTACCGGCAATGCGTATTCGCGGGCTGTATCTTGCGATGGTGACGCTCGCATTTGCTGTCGCCTTTCCTGAGATCGTTGCTAGGTTCTCCAACCTCACTGGGGGTGCCGGCGGCCTGACGATTCGTCGTAATGATTTGCGCCCGCCAGAGTGGACAGGCCTGTCGCTAGGGCAGAAGGACCTGTGGCTCTTCTGGCTCGCTGTAGTAGTGCTCGCGTTGACGCTGCTGACAACCTATGCATTGACCCGAAGCCGCTTCGGTCTCGCGATGACGGCGGTGCGCCAGAACGAGATCGCCGCTTCGTCCTCCGGCGTCAACGTGGCCTTTGTGAAGGTCAGCAGCTTTGGGCTGTCGGGGGCAATTACCGGTGCGGCCGGGGCGCTCTTCGCGATGTACATGGGCAGCCTGTTTGCGGAAGGCTCATTCACGCTGCTGGCCGGTATCACGCTGCTTATCGGGTTGGTCATTGGTGGCGAGCGCACGGTACTTGGCCCGATCATCGGTGCGCTCGTGGTGGTATACATTCCCTACTACACCTCTGATATTGGCGGCGGCCAGTTCTCTGCGGTGCTTTTCGCGCTCGTGCTGTTGTTCGTCATCTTTGTTGCGCCATCGGGTGTCGCTGGCGCTCTTGCAAAACTGTTGCGACGTTTCGTGATCATTCGCTCACCACGGCCAGCGGCAGTTGTTGGCTCCGCAACTGTGCAGGGTCAATCGGGCGAAATCGTTGCAGTTGAGGCTTCGAATGACTCCCCGGCGCCAACAGATTCACCAGGCACTGAGGCAACCGAGCCAGTTTCGACAACATTTGGCTCTGGCAAACCGTGACTCGCGGCTGCCGTCTAGTACTTACACACTCACAATCTCACATCACACCAATAGAAAGGCATGACACATGACTGAAACACAAGTGCCGTTGCGGTTACGTCGCGCGGCTCTGATTCCGATGGTTGCCGCAGCGAGCATGGTGCTCTTCGGCTGCTCATCTGCTTCAGACAGCACCACCGATGGCGGCTCGTCTACAAACGGCAGCGAGGGGGGCTTTCAAGTAATCATTGACGATTGCGAAGACCCCGCGGCAGCACAAGCATTGATCGAAGAAACCTTTACCATTGGCTACAGTGCGCCCCTCTCGGGTCCAGTAGCTGGTGTTGTCGAGTTGGCTTCTGACGGCTATAAGAGCCGCGTTGCGCAAGCCAACAATGAAGGAGAAATCGACGGCGTTGAAATCGTTGTCGACTACAAGGATGACGCATTTACGCCTGACAAGGCCAAGTCGAACGGCGTTGAGTTCTTGCAGCGTGACAAGGTTGACGCGCTGAACACCTTCGGCGCAGGCCAGGTATCGGCGATCGCTGATGATCAGAATGCTGCCTGTGTGCCGTTGCTCTACCCAAGCTCAAGCGATTCTCAGTTCAATGAGATTGAGAACTATCCCTGGACAGTGCAGTTCTTGCCGTCTGCCGATGCCGAGACAAAGTTCATTGTGCAGTACATTGTTGCGAACACCAGCGACCCGAAGATCGGCGTGGTCGCAAACGCAACCGCCAGTGGTGAGGCAATGGCGGCGTCGTTCGTCGCTTCTGCTGAAGAAGCCGGTCTCGAGATTATCGTCGAAGCTGATGACACTGACCCGAATGCTGCTGCAACCACGATGAAAGAGGCCGGTGCGACAGTCATTTTCCACGCTGGCGTGGTGGGTTCGTGCGGTGTGTTTGACACCGCGATGGATCGCATTGGATACAAGCCTGATCTTGTCACGAAAGCGAGCAACTGCGTAAACAGCCCTGAATACATCGCTGCCGGTGAAGCGGCTGACGGTGTCGTCATTGCGTCGTACCTGAAGGACCCGAGCAGCCCTGATTTCGCGAATGACCCGGGAGTACTCGCATACCTGGAAACTGTTGAAGGTGTTGCCGACCCGAACAACGCGGTGACGATCAGTGGGTACATGCAGGCAGAACTGCTAGTGAACACTCTGAAGCAGGCCGCCGAGTCTGATTTGGGTCTGACCCGCGAGAGTATCATTCTTGCGGCACGTGACCAAAATTATGCCGCACCGATGCTGCTTGATGGCATCACTTGGAAGAGCACGGCAGATCGGCCGGCAGGCGTGAGCGGCTTCGCTCCGATCAAGTGGTCGTTCGCTGACCAGCGTTTCGTCTCGGCAGGCGACGTGATTCAGGTCGACTAACGGTCGAACCTCAGAACTGAGCACGAGAGGGGAGTGGGCTGACCGATTGGGCAGCCCACTCCCTTTATTTATAGAGAGTTTGGAGTTTCTATGGCAACGGTGCATTGGCCCGAGTATTGGAACGGTGGTCGGTATCGAACACTCGAGCAAGTGATGCGTCACACTGCAGCGCATCTCCCACAGGCACCTGCGCTCATCGAGCCGTCACGAACGACCAGCTTTGGCGATCTTGACCGGTCGACCAGCCAAGCGGCGAACGGTCTGGCTGCTCTTGGGGTGCAGCCCGGCGACCGCGTGTGCTACGTCGGGCCAAACGTGCGGTCGTTCTTTGAAGTGATATTCGGTGCGAGCAAGGTCGGGGCCATCCCGATGCCTCTCAACTCTCGCTTATCAGTCGAAGAGCTCACAGCCATCATTCGCGACGCTGAGCCGGTGGTGGTCTTCATCGCGCCGCATCTCGCCGAGCACGGCGAAGCTTTCTCCGCTATTCCCGGGGTAAGACATGTGATCGATTGGTCGATGCTTGATGAGTGGTTGGCTCAGTATCCGGCGACCGATCCTGGGTATGAACGTTTGCTCGACGACACCGCAATGCTCTTTTACACTTCGGGAACCACCGGCCAGCCGAAGGGGATTGAGCTGACAGCCCGCAACATTGCTGTTTCGGTGGCAGGGCCGATGCATTTCATAGATTTTGCGCCTGGCAGCGTCGCCTATGCGCCCGTACCTCTGTTTCATGTGGCAGGGTTCGGGCTTGCGCTCATGGCTCATCTCGCGGGCGCCGCGATTTTGCTCATACAAGTTGAAGGCACGGCTGCCCTGCGCAGCGAACTGATTGAACGGAGTGTGACCCACGCCGTCATGGTGCCGACAGTAATTCGAGACTTGTTGAACTTGCCTGGTACGCGGGAGATTGACTGGAGTACACTGCGATGGATCTTGTACGGTGGCGCTCCAATGCCGGAGTCTGTGCTGCGTGAGGCCGCAGAAGTGATAGGTTGTGATTTCTATCAGGGGTATGGCCTGACCGAGACGACCGGCGGGTTTTGCCTCTTGGGGCCGGATGACCACCGCCCGAACGCCGAGGCGGTGCGCAGACTGCGGTCAGTAGGCCGACCAGCGCCAAACGCCGAAGTGAAGATTATCGATGTTCACACCGGCGCGGTGCTGCCCGCCGGCCAGCATGGTGAGGTCTGCATGCGCGGCGAAGCCCTCATGAAAGGGTACTGGCAACGCCCGGACTTAACTTCGCAGGCCATCGACACAGAAGGCTGGTTACACACAGGTGACGGTGGGGAATTTGATGACGACGGGTACCTCTACCTGCATGATCGCATCAAAGACATGATCGTGAGTGGGGGCGAAAATGTCTACCCTGCAGAGGTTGAGAGCGCGTTGCTCGCTCACCCCGGGGTGGCCCAGGTCGCGGTGGTGGGTATCACCTCAGAGCGATGGGGCGAAACACCGGTCGCGGTGGTCGTGCGTGCCGGTGAAGGGTCAAACGCTGAGCCCACACAGGTGAGCTTGACAGACGCTGACTTGGCCGCTGAGCTTGTGGCCTTCACTCGTGCTCGACTTGCGCGCTACAAGTGCCCGAGTGCCGTGTACTTTGCCGGCAGCTTGCCTTTCAACGCGAATGGAAAGCTGCTTAAACATTGCGTGCGAGAGTGGGTGTCGGCGAAGGCAAATGGGCTGACACCCGAAAGTTGACGTTGCCGTAAGTAAGTATGGGCGGCAAATTGGCTTGGGCCGAGGG
>JAAZHL010000024.1 GCA_012510755.1 Leucobacter sp. | reverse complement strand
CTGGAGCCCGGCGACCGCGCCTGTGGTGGTGGACCCCGCCGATGTGCAGGGCATCTAGATGCGTCTCACACGTGGCGGCGTGGTGCAGTGGGAGAACCCGGTGTCGCCCACTATCAATGTGCCGCTGCAGGTCGAGCGCCGTGTTGAGCTGCGCTCGGGCGGCGACGTGCCGTCGACCTTGGTCGATGGCAACCCCGCAGCCCCCGGCGAGCCCACAAAGGGCTTCACGTCGAACACCGTGAAGGTCGACGTCACTGGTGCGTGGGGTGCAACCGCCACCCACAGCACCGACCGGGCTGTCGAATACCGGCACGCACGCAACGCGGTAGCGGTGCAGAAGACGCCGATCGGCGTGCGCAGCCCTGGTAGTCCGTTCGACTACACGCTGACAGTGACAAACACCGGTGATCGAGACATCATCGACCCGGTCATCACCGATCAGCTGCCATACGATGTCGGCCTCGGCACTTTGGTGCAATTCGACCCCGACGCTGACGTGTCGACGGATCGCTACACCTTCGAGACGAGCGGCCCGTCATCGGCGACCAACCCCATGCCGACCACCCTCGGTGGAGCGGCGGGCGTGACGGTTGCTGAAGACCTCGATAGTGCGACGCCGACCATCGGCTTCACGTTCCCGGCGGGCACCGTGCTCGCGCAGGGCCAGACCTACACGATCACCTTCCCAATGATGTTCGTACCGGGTGTTGTTGAAGGCCAGCCGGTAGTGAACAGCTTCGATGTGTCAGGCGATCGTGTGTGGGATGCGTGTACCGCGCCAAGCGGCCACACCGCGCAACTGCTGAATCAGAACACTGAGTGCAGCACGAACGCCGAGGTCACGCCACAGCGTTTGCCCTCTATTCGTGGCACCAAATCTGTGCGTGCAATTAACCCGGCTGGCGGCTTCAACAACCACGGCTTCGTTGACGCAGATGCCTGCGAGAACTTCCTCGACAGCGACGGCTTCGCCTTCCAGTCATGTGTTCCCCGCACCATGCCAGGCCAAGCAGAAGAATGGCGCCTCACGCTCACCAATAACGGCACGACGCCGCTGACCCGTATGGTGGTCGCCGATCTGCTGCCAGTGCCGGGTGACGAGACCATCATGGCTGGCTTTGTGCGCAATTCGCAGTGGAGCACCGTGCTCACCGATGCCGCGCCATCGATGGCGGGCATCGCGGGCACCATGACGCCATACGTCACCACCGCGCCTGCTACCGCAGCCTGCGTGACGAACGCGGTGAACACGCCGACCGACGCCGGGCTCGCGAACTGCATCGATGCGGCCGGTGGTGACGCCGAGGCCGCGACCAAGTTCGTGCCGTTTGACGCGGTCTCTGACCACGCAGCCGTGACCACGCTGCTGTTCGTGATCGAACCTCCCGCGGGTGAGTTCATTGAGCCGGGTGCAGTGATCAACCTGCACTTCATCACCGAGACTGGGCCATTCAGCGTGCAGAACGCAGACGACCCGCAAGCGTTCAACTCGCTGACCGTCTCGGCGCTGTACCCGCGCACCTCAGACCCGGGTTCGAGCCTTGCCACGATGTCGGCTCGCGACCAGTCTCGCGCGGGCGTGGCCCTCATTACCGGTTCGATTAGCATCGAGAAGACCATCAGTGGCGCGGGCGCAGGCTTTGTGCCTGACGACCAGGTATTCGCCGGTACGCTGCACTGTACGTCAGCGGGCCAGGCAATTCCCGATCGCGACTTTACGGTGGTGGCGGGCACCCCGACGGTGATCGACCACCTGCCCGCAGGTGCCGAGTGCACGGCGACCGAAACCTCGGCGTCGGGCCAGACCTCGTACACCGCGACCACAGTGATCGTGCCAGAGGGCGACGACCCGGCAACCATGCCTGCAATCCTCGTAAATAACGTCTATGAGCTCACCGAACTCGAGATCTCGAAGACGGTCTTCTCTGACGCAGAACTGGTGCCAACCGGCTTCGAATTCAGCGTCGAGTGTGTGTTCTTGGGTCAGCCGATCGCGCTCGACCCCGCAGACGCGACATTCACGCTGAACGATGGCGGCACCCACACGATCACCGGGTTGCCGGTGAACGCGACCTGTACTGTCACCGAGACGAACGATCGCGATGCCGACTCGGTCAACGTCGAAGCCGAAACGCTCGACGCTGACGGCGACGCCTGGGGTGTCGTCACCGAGAACAACCCAGGTTCGAACGCAGTGATCGATCGACTCGCGCCGCAGTCGGGCACCAACAGCGCCGAGTTCACCAATACCTACGGTGACAGCGCGGCTGTTCGCGTCGAGAAAGAACTCGTCGGTGGGGCGAGCGACCTCGCTGAATCGCTCAGGTTCAACGTCAACGTTGTCTGTGTGTTCAGCGACGAGGTGCTGCTCGATGAGACGCTTGAGCTGCACGCGGGCAACGGCTGGGGTACGACCCTTAGCTCGCTCGTTGCCGGCAGCGAGTGCACCATCACTGAGCCGAACCTGAATGGCGCAGATGCCGTGGTCATTACGCCGAACGACGGCGCTGCAACTGACACGGGCGTCGTGACGATTCCGACGGGCGCTACGGCTCCTGTGCTGGTGAACGTCTCGAACCGCTACCTCGCGGGCTCGCTCGAGGTCACCAAGGCCATCACCGGTGAAGGTGCTGCTCTGTACGGTACCGGCGACTTCACGGTCGAACTGGTCTGTACCCTCGATGGCGACCCGGTTCGCGTGATTGACGGTGCCGAGCGCACGCTCAACGCCGACAACCTTGTTGCGAACTACACCGGCCTGCCGAGCGGAGCGAACTGTACGCTCACCGAGACGAGCAACGCGGGTGCAACCGAGAGCACGATCAGGCTTGAAGGCGATGTCGACTGGGTCGACGCGGCTGACCCTGGCGTCTCGTTCACCGTGAACGTCGATGCATCGATCGCCTCGAACGACGATCTGGCGCAGACCCCGGTCGAGCTCGAGAACCGCTTCGATCTCGCTGAGGTGTCGGTCACCAAGGCAGTCGTCAGCGACGCGGTCGATCAAGAGGGCACCCCGCTTGAATACGGTCCGTTCGAAGTTGCCTTGAGCTGCATCTTCGAGGGCGAGGCCATCGACATTCTCGATGGTGCCGTGCGCGTCATTGAGAACGGCGAGGTTGTCACCTGGGGCACCCTGCCAGCAGGTGCACAGTGTGCCGTCGAAGAGACGGTCAACGCTGACGCGACCGAGACCTGGTTCGAGCAGGCTGGGGTCGACCCCGATGCTGACTCGGTGCGTGTCGATGGACAGCTGCTCGAGTTCGCCCCGCTTGCTGCCATTGGCAGTGGTGTCGAGAACGTGGCGAACCTGTTCAACGCGTTCGAGTCATCACAGCTGAGCTTGCTCAAGTCGCTGGTTGGCTCGGGCTCAGACCGCGGCAACGACAAGCGCTTCGAAGTCGAGCTCGTCTGTGTGCTGACCGACGCGACCCGCCCTGACGGCGAGGAAGTGTGGAACGCCACCTACGCGCTGTCAGCCGCGAATAACTGGCGCGTCGACATCGCGGGCCTCGCTCGAGGCGCCGAGTGCACGGTCACTGAGACCGAGCGCGGTGAAGCAGACGCGACCCAGATTCGCGTGGGCGACGTCACGAGCAACGGTAACGTTGCGACCTTCACGGCAGACGACGAGCAGATTGCGGTGAGCGTGCTCAACACGTTCCACGCGCTGTCAGTCACGGGTAGCACTGCGGCCGCGGTGAGCGCGCTGCTCGCAGCCCTGCTGATGCTCGGCGGTGCGGTCTTCGCCGCCACGTCACGTCGCAAGCGCGTGAACGGCGAGAACGGCTAGTCGCTCATACGGCAAGAACGGCGCCGCCTGTGTGAAGAACGCAGGCGGCGCCGTTTGCGTATTGCCGTATCTGTTATTCGATGTATCACCACGCGGTGGTGTGATTCTGCGATATGCGCACAGAACGACGGGGCAAAGTCAAAGGGGCAGTAGATGCTGTCTCTAATTCATGGAGGCAGCATCAACTGCCCATCCAACCCGGCCGAGGCGGCCAGAACTGCCCCTTTGTGAAGGTCTTTCGGCTAACCGCCTAGAGCAGGCCGCGCTGCTCGCCTTCAAGCACTGCGGCATGCCGACTCGACACACTGAGCTTGCGGTACAGGGACTGCTGATGCGCCTTGATGGTGTTTACCGAAAGAAAAAGCTCAGTCGCAATCTGGTCGCGAGTGAGGCCGCGGGCGAGTGCAGCTAAGACGTCGATTTCTCTCGGGGTGAGGCCGGGCCGTTGCTCAAACTCAAAACCCGCAAACGGTTCATTGAGAGACTCAGTCGCTTTCGGCCAGTGTGCGATCTCTTTCTCAGCAAGTTCGCGAACCCGTCGATGAAAGAGTGCAGCTTCATCTGGCGCCAGGCCACGGGGGAGGGCCTGCGCAGAGTGCAGTGCTTCGAGGCACCCCTCGATATCGTCGATCACAAGCAGGGCATTCGCGAGTACGGTGAGCCGCCACAGTTCTAGCTGACGGAGTCCCCGAGTGCGCGGTCGAGTCTGCATGCAGATGCGCACGCTGTCGCGTGGTGTTCCCGACGCTAAAGCAAGCATCGCCTCACCTATCTGGCTCGTGACTAGGGTCGGGTCGACACGCTGCCACAGATCTCGTGCACGGCCACCATCGCCGGCAGAGAGTGCCGAGAGAGCGAGTGCTGACGGAATCACGCTGCCGCTAAACCCTTGCCCATCGATGCGTGCCAGCCGAGTCTGATCGAGGGTCTCAAGACGACGTGTCCCCTCGCTGTGTTGCCCTGCGCGTTCGTAGATTACCCGTACTGCGTGGGCGTAGAACGGCCACATCTCGCCGAGCGTGTTGAGCGGAATAGAATCAAGCATCTCGATGGCATGCGAGGTCGAGTCAGCCTGCACGAGTGCACGCGCGAGTTGCGTCTGTGCGTCGAGTACAGGTTCGATCCAGCTACTTGTTCGCGGCTCTTCGTCGGCGAGAGCAAGTTCTGCGCGTGCGATCACGGGGTCACCGAAACTGTCGTGCAGCAGTGCCAGTTTTGAATGGGCATCACGGGTGAGAAACGGCAGGGTTGAGGGTGACGGCAAGAGCTTTGCTTCGGTGAGCTTGGCTTCGGCCTCTTGAAATGCGCCCGCGAGCATTGCGGTGAGGCCGTGCTGCAGCACAATAAAATGCTCAATTGAATCGGGCGCAGCAAAGATCGTTTGCACTCGCGGTAATGCCTCTTCGCCACGTCGAGCGGCTTCGAGGGCATCAACCGGGCGGCCCTGAAGCCTCAGTGAGAAGACGGCGGCAACGTTCTGCACATACTCTCGCACTGAATCGTTGCTGTAGGCAGCTGGCTGTTCGATCAGCTGGCTAGCAAAATCGGACGTAAGATCGGTCGTTGAGGCGCCCGAGAGCAGCATGTTGCGCATCATCACCGCAACAGGGCTAAGAGCGTGCTGCGCGGCTTGGGGCGCGGTTAGCATCTTGAGAAAGATGTCGGGGCTCGTGCCGAACCAAATCTCGAGCAGGTTATTGTTGATGATTTCGTAGGCGCGCGCAAACTCGTCAGATTCAAAGGCACTGCGGGCACGAGACACGATGGTGTCGAGTGCCGCACCGACCTGGTGCCTCGGCGCTTCAGAATTCGGGGCAACGTCGCTCAATCTTGATCCTTCTCAGTGGCATCGATGATGCAGAAATTGAGCGCGCATAATTTACCCCCCAAGAAACCACGTGAATACGCGCCCCATCTGCATAAATTTAACAGAGGCTAGCCATTCTGTGACGTAAGCGCGCGGGTAACGGGTCTGATATTACGAGCAACAGGCAGCGATCTGCTGCGCCTGTGTCGCAATTGTTCCCTGATCGATGGAACGGCTTTGACTCGATTATCGTCGAGTAACTAAGATTGGTGTTGCAACGAGGCAGACGACTGGAGGCCGCAATGACCGACGCTTACATCTACGACGCAGTGCGAACACCCCGCGGCAAGAACCGCGGTGGCGGCCTGCATGGCACAAAACCTGTCGATCTTGCGGTGACCGTAATTGACGCAATTCTCGAACGTAACCCGCAGCTTGACCCCGCAGCCATCGATGATGTGGTGCTCGGCGTCGTTTCACCGATCGGTGAACAGGGCGGCGATATCGCACGCACCGCTTCACTCTTGTCGGGCCTGCCACAAGAAATCCCAGGGGTGCAAGTGAACCGCTTCTGCGCCTCAGGCCTCGAAGCCGTCAACTTGGCCGCACAAAAGGTTGCGTCAGGCTACGAAGACTGGGTGCTCGCAGGGGGCGTCGAGTCGATGAGTCGCGTGCCGCTTGGGAGTGATGGGGGAGCGCAGGCCCAGGATCCGGCAACCGCGTACGACACCTACTTTGCGCCGCAGGGCATCGGTGCTGACCTTATTGCCACCATCGAAGGCTTCACCCGCGAAGACGTCGACGCCTTTGCTGTGCGGTCACAAGAGCGCGCCGAAGCGGCCTGGCAAGAAGGCCGGTTCGCCAAATCGATCGTGCCCGTACGCGACCAAAACGGTGTGGTGTTGCTTGACAACGACGAACACCGCAGGCCCGGCTCCACCGTCGAATCACTCGGCACTCTGCCCGCAAGCTTTGTCGCCATGGGCGAGCAGGTCGGTTTTGACGCGGTAGCCCTGCAAAAATATCACTGGGTCGAACGCATCAACCATGTGCACGGCCCCGGCAACTCCTCTGGAATCGTCGACGGCGCATCTCTGGTGCTCATTGGCTCGAAAGCAGCCGGTGAAGCCGCGGGCCTCACCCCGCGTGCCCGAATCGTGGCCACAGCGGTCGTCGGTTCTGAGCCCACCATCATGCTGACCGGGCCGACGCCCGCCACACAGAAGGCGCTCGACAAGGCAGGCTTGACGGTTGACGACATCGACCTGTTCGAACTCAACGAAGCCTTCGCCGCGGTCGTCATGAAATGGCAGAAAGACCTCGGAATTCCTGACGAAAAGGTCAATGTGAACGGCGGCGCAATCGCCCTGGGACACCCGCTCGGAGCAACGGGCGCGATGATCCTCGGCACACTACT
>JAAZHL010000173.1 GCA_012510755.1 Leucobacter sp. | reverse complement strand
TTCAGCGCCGTCGGGCGAGCGAAGACGTGTTGGCTGTCGATCTTGCGGTGACCGCGGCTGAAGAGGCGATCGAGCGCAGTGGCCTCGACCGTGCAGAGATCGATGGCGTGATCATTTCAACGATTTCGAATGTGGCGGTCACGCCGTCGATGGCTGCGCTTGCTGCGCACCGCTTAGGACTCACGCCCGCAGCTGCGTTCGACATTTCGGCGGCGTGTGCCGGGTACGCCTACGGTGTGGGTCAGGCCGACGCGCTCATTCGTGCGGGCATTTGCAAGAATGTCGTGGTCATCGGTGCAGAGAAACTGTCTGATGTGGTTGACCCCACCGATCGCAGCATCTCGTTCTTGCTTGGCGATGGCGCCGGCGCGGTGGTTATTGGTCCTTCGGACCACACTGGGATTGGTCCGACGGTGTGGGGCAGTGATGGTGAAAAATGGGACACCATTCACATGACTTCAACGTTTGCCGAATACCGTGCAAATCCGACTGAGGTCCCGTGGCCGACGCTGCGCCAAGACGGTCAGAGTGTCTTTCGGTGGGCGGTGTGGCAGATGGCCAAGGTTGCTCGCGAGACACTCAAGGCATCGGGTATTGAGCCAGGCGACCTTGCGGCGTTCATTCCTCACCAGGCAAACATGCGAATTATCGACGAGTTTGCGAAGCAGCTGAAGCTGCCCGAATCTGTGGTGGTGGCGCGTGACATCGAGATGCAGGGCAACACTTCTGCTGCATCGATTCCGCTTGCCATGCACGCACTGCTTGAAGAACGGCCTGAACTCTCTGGCGGTCTTGCGCTGCAGATTGGCTTCGGCGCTGGACTCGTCTACGGCGCGCAGGTCGTAGAACTGCCGTAAACGCCACACACTTACTAGAATCGACCACGTCACAACAATCAAGGAGAACAGAACATGGCATTCAGCAACGAAGAGATCCTCGCCGGCCTTGCCGAGCTCATCAACGACGAGACCGGCATCGCTCCAGACGCAGTGGCTCTCGACAAGTCGTTCACCGACGACCTCGACATTGACTCGATCTCGATGATGACCATTGTCGTCAACGCAGAAGAGAAGTTTGACGTCAAGATTCCCGACGAAGAGGTCAAGAACCTGAAGTCGGTTGGCGATGCAGTGAACTTCATCGCGGGCGCACAGGCGTAACCCAATTTGACGGGGGCGGCCCGTGCCGCCCCCTCCCTGCAAGCTTTCTAGGCACTGCACGCTTTCTGATCGCTGCAAGCCTTCTGGCACACACGCAGAGTGCTTGCCACACGAATGTTTTGACAGACTTTTTTATTTCTGAACACACGAACGGTTTTATCGGAGCGCGAATATGAGCAAGAAGATTGTGATCACCGGCATCGGTGCTTCTTCACCCATCGGAGGTACTGCTCCCGACAGCTGGAACGCCCTGCTCGCTGGAGAGTCGGGTGTTCGCAAGATCGAGCACGACTGGGTCGAAAAATACGATCTCGCAGTCACCTTTGCCGGGCAGGCACGTGTGCGCCCAGAAGAGGTGCTCGAACGCCCTGTTGCCAAACGTCTTGATCCGTCAAGCCAGTTCGCACTGGTCGCAGCGATTGAGGCCTTTGCTGATGCTGGTTCACCCGCGATTGCCTCTGAGCGCATCGGGGTCGACTGGGCTACCGGTATTGGTGGCTTGTGGTCACTGCTTGACGCTTGGGACACGCTGCGCGAAAAGGGCGCACGCCGAGTGATGCCGCTGACGGTGCCGATGCTCATGCCGAATGCCCCGGCTGCCGCGGTATCGATGCACTTTGAAGCTCGCGCGTTCGCACGTACGGTTGCGTCTGCTTGCGCGTCGAGCACCGAATCTCTCGTGAACGCGTACGAGCACCTGCAGGCTGGGCTCGCCGATGTGGTGATCGCTGGCGGCTCAGAAAGCGTCATTCACCCGATCACCTTGACCGCGTTTAATTCGATGCAGGCACTGTCGAAGCGCAATGATTCACCCGAAACTGCGTCTCGGCCGTACAACGTCGATCGGGACGGTTTTGTGATGGGCGAGGGTGCGGCTGCTCTGATCCTCGAAACCGAAGAACATGCGCTCGCTCGTGGCGCAAGAATTTATGCTGAACTTGCTGGCGGAGGTGTGACAGCGGACTCGTACCACATCACCGCCAATGATCCCGAGGGCAACGGCGCAGTCCGCGCGATTGAACTTGCGCTGAGCCAGGCTGGCGCGACGGCCGATCAGGTGACGCACATTAACGCGCACGCAACGTCAACGCCGGTCGGCGACCCGAACGAGTACACGGCGCTGCACCGCGTCTTTGGGGAGCGCACAAACGAGATTCCGGTGTCGGCAACAAAGGCGGCGACTGGTCACCTACTCGGTGGCACTGGCGCGCTCGAGGCGCTCTTCACGACCTTGGCGGTGCACAATCGTCTCGCTCCGCCAACCATTAACCTTGAGAATCAAGATCCAGAGATTCCACTGTTCGTGCCGACTGAACCGACGCCCCTCGGCGACGGGCCGCAACTGGCGATCTCTAACTCGTTTGGCTTTGGTGGCCACAACGCGGTGGTGGCAATTCGCTCGTACGATAGCTAGCCGCGGCCGCTGGCGAGTCGGCAGGTAATGTCGGCAGTTGAGCCGGTCGCGCAAGAATAGCGTGACCGGCAAGCTAGCTCGTTAGCCGACGCCGAGGCGGGGCAACTCGAAGATGGTGGCATCACCCTCTTCTGCGACACGATATGGTTCGAGTTCTCGATCCCATGCATCGCCCAACGCACGTGTCAGGGCAGAGGCGAGCCGGTCGGGGCGTGCAGCGGTGTGGGCGATCGCGGCTCGAATCGTTTGCTCACTGAGCAGGCCGTTGCCTGCCGCGTCGGTGCGCAGATGAAAGATGCCGAGTGTTGGCGTGTGCATCCATCGACCACTGTCTGAGTGCGCGGTAGCGTCTTCGGTGATTTCGAAGCGAAGCTGCTGCCAGCCGAACAGTGAAGAGGCAACGGCCGCGGCCGTGCCTACTGGACCACACCAGTCGACGGTTGCCCGCAACAGACCCTGCTGCAAGGGTTGCGGGCTCCAATGAGGCTTCACGAGTTGATCTATCTCACGAGCGAGCGCCCACTCCACTTGCGCGACAAGCGCGGGCGGGCACGAGTGCACGAAGAATACCCCCGTGGCATTCGAAGATTCGAACCGTGCCGACGCGGTTGCTGACGCCATCGCTTTCTCCCTTCGATTCGATACGTCTTCCCCAACGTCGAATCGGCAGAACAGCAGTGCGCCTCACTCAAATTTTGCCATGCTTTGATAAAAGCAGCAAATGGCGCTTCTTGGGTTGGCGAGTCTGCGCCCGGCCGTCTCAGAACTTCTACTAAGCTAGAACGGTCGCAAGGGGCGTTAGCTCAGTTGGTTAGAGCAAAGGACTCATAATCCTTGGGTCGCGGGTTCAAGCCCCGCACGCCCTACTCTTGGTTCGTTGTCGTGCGCCCATTCTTTGTCGTGCGCCACCATTCGTTGCGTTTGTTGTCGTGCCTCCCTCACCAGGCTGCGCCCTCGTCACCGTGTGCGCCACTTCGTCATCGTGCGTCACCATTCGCTGCGTTCGTTGTCGTGGGGGCAGTTGTGGCTGGGGTGGCGCGTTTACGTGACATCTAGTGCCCATCTCTATCGCTGACAGGAGTTCGCGCACGAAGAATTGCCCTATTACGATTACTGGTGAGTAACCGTTTGCTATGCTCGGCTACATGAGTGCAATTTCAAGCGATCGCAGCTATTTCATCGCTCTTGGCAACGGAAGTTATGAGCCCACGCAGCATGCCGCGGGCGCCTGGCGAGAAGATGAGCTGCACCTCGCCCCGGTTGCGGGGCTCATCGTGCACCAACTCGAGCAGTGGCGCATCGCACACGCCGAACCAGACATGGTGTTCAGCCGCTTCACCTTCGAGGTGTTGGGCCAAATAGCGCGTGAACAGATCGACATCTCGGTTGACGTGGTGCGGCCCGGGCGCACCATCGAGCTCGTCGAAGCGGTCGCAACCATCGCTGGCCGTGTCACCATTCGTGGTCGGGCGTGGTTGCTCAAGAGTTCAGACACTTTAGCGGTCGAAGGCAACGAGTTCGCCGCGATGCCCCCAATTGACGAGTGCGCCGAAACGTCGTGGCTGAAGGGCTGGAACGGCGGGTTCATCGACAGCATCAACGCAGTGCAGCCGGCGAACAACCGGCCGGGGCGTGCGCGAGCATGGGTCACCAGCGACGTGTCTTTGGTAGCAGGTGAAGACACCACCGTACTCGCCGACTTTGCGAAACTGCTCGACACGGCGAACGGAATTGCGGTTCGTGAGGATCCGACGGAATGGTTTTACCCGAACGTCGACCTCAGTCTGCACTTTTTTCGCACGCCCACGAGCGGGCAGGTCGGGCTTGACGGTCGCGTCGCGTTCGGTGCGAACGGCATTGGCTTGACCAGCACTGTCATGCATGACGCTGACGGCCCAGTGGGCATGATTCAGCAGTCGCTCACGGTGCGCAGCAAGGGTTAACTGCGAATGTATCGTGCGTAAAGACGCCAACCCACTGCGCGTAAAAACGCCAACTCACCGTGCGCAGGCGCAGCCA
>JAAZHL010000023.1 GCA_012510755.1 Leucobacter sp. | reverse complement strand
GGTTTCAGAGAGCCAGCGCAACACCTTCTCTAGGAGGTCGTTATGGCAGTTTCATGGGAGCAACGCCGCATCGCGTATTCAATGCTGCTCTCAGGCTCGTCAGCACAAACAACAGCGAAACACTTCAACGTGAATACCGGTGCGGTCGTCGAGTGGGCCAGGCTTGCAGGCATGATCATTCGAATGGGCGCTCGGGGCGGTATCGAACTAGTGAAAGACTCTGACACCCAAAGAACTCAGCCATCTCGGGCGTATCGACGACTCACACGTGACGACAGGACCTTCATCGAGATGGCGATCAATAGCTCGCCCGCATGGTCTTTGCGTGCGATTGCAGCACATCTGGCTGTCGCTGTGTCGACGGTGTCTCGGGAAATACGACGGCACCGGGTCGAGACGGGGCGTGGATACGGCCCTACCCGTGAGTTCAAGTATCACTCAGGGGTCGCCCATCATCGTACGATGCAAGCCAGACGCAAAGGTCGTGCTGGCAAGCTTGACCATGGTGATCTCCGCGGTCTGGTTATTGCGGCACTCAATGAGAAATGCTCCCCGCAGCAAGTTGCGGGAAGATTGCGTATGCAGTTTCCTGACAGACCAGATCGGCATATATCTCACGAGACGATCTACCAAGCACTCTATGTGCAGGGCAAGGGCGCGCTTCGGCATGAGTTGACAGTGGTGAAAGCCCTACGGTCGGGTCGAAATCGAAGAATACCTGCGTCGCGGTTACCTGCGCGTGGGGAACGGCCCTGGCTCGAGGGAGCACGGATATCTGACCGTCCTGCCATTGTCTCTGATCGTGCTGTGCCTGGGCATTGGGAAGGGGACTTGGTAGTTGGGCCTGGGAACTCAGGGCTTGTGACTCTTGTGGAACGGACAACGAGATTCGCCTTAATCGGTCGTCTGCCCGGCACGCGGGTCTCGAAGACTGTGATCGATGTGCTCCGCCAACAAATCGAGCAGTTACCGGCACGGCTCCGGCAAACACTGACCTGGGATCAAGGTCAAGAGATGTCTAGGCATCGCGAGTTCACTGTAGCGACGGGCTGTCCGGTGTTCTTTTGTGATCCGCATTCCCCGTGGCAGCGGGGGTCAAACGAAAACCTCAATGGTCTCATTCGTGATTACTATCCCAAGGGAACTGATTTCAATACGGTCAGTGATGCAGAGATTCAGGCAGTCGTGGTCCAGCTCAATAATCGTCCGCGTAAGACTCTCGGTTTCTACACGCCGCGTGAGAAGATGGACGAACTTATTCACGGTGTTGCGCTGGCTCTCTGAAACCACCACGTGTTCTCGAACCGAATCGTCGGCTACGCGATCGACTCACGAATGAAGTCATCACTCGCAGTCAGAGCACTGAACAATGCAGTCATGCGTCGAGGGAACGTAGCCGGTTGCATCCTGCACACGGACAGAGGATCGCAATTTCGGAGTCGGAAGTTCCGGCGTGCGCTTGACCGACACGGCATGGTCGGGTCGATGGGCAGAGTTGGTGCTGCTGGTGACAATGCAGCGATGGAATCGTTTTTCAGTTTGCTGCAGAACAACGTCCTTAACCGGCGCAGCTGGGCCACACGGGAAGAGCTGAGGCTTGCGATCGTGACTTGGATTGAACGTACTTATCACCGTCGGCGCCGGCAGGCGCGCCTGGGGCGTTTGACGCCGGTCGAGTACGAGGCCATTATGTACGAGCAGGTCGCACTCGCTGCCTGACACAGTTGTCACCTACTCGTGCAGCAGGCCCCATGGTTTATACTTTTGGGGTGTGTCTCAAAAGACAAAAATGAATAAGGTGGAAAATATTGAACAAAATTAAAGCTTTGCTGCTAATCGCAGCTCTAGGAGCGTCTCTAGCGGCATGTAGCACTGGTGACGGCGGCGGCGGAGACGCTGGATCATCTACGGCAGGTTATACGGTAGAGGTTTCAGAGCTGGATCCTAGCGCTTACCCCGCAGACTATCCTTTGATTCCGTCGGCAGATTTTGCAACGGCTTTTGAGAACCTAAAAGATGCAAATATGGACGGCAGCTTGAGTAGCTACCAGGATGTTGCCGATATTTTTGGTGTCGATGGCGCTTACTATGTAAATAACGACTTCGAAGCTGACGACATCGTATACAAGTACTATGGCTGGTATGCAGATGGCGGAGAAAGCGTGCTGATAACGTTTGAAGCTGATGGAAATGACTTAAACTATTACGCATATGCTGGAAACGGCATCAGCTAACCAAAAAGTTTGATCTTTATCAAGTCACATTGACCTACTAGGTTAAATGACTGAAAGCATCAGTGCCAGGGCGCTGAAGTCGTAGGTGATAAATGAACTCCCTTGAGAGGCCAATAGATGGGAATCTCGAAGACGGAAACCGCATCACCGTCGAGGAATATCTTGGTAGCAGCTGCGCGTTCCATTTCGATAGCCTTTGAGTGTGCAGCACGACGAGGTGGATCAGCTTGCCCAGCGTCAAGGGGCGTGGCGTTTGTTGCGTTCATCCAACGTCGCCCTGATTCTGTCTTTTCTTGGCACTCACCTGTTGGAGGCCAATCGGGGCGCAGTTTCGCAGAGCGAGCTGGCTGGTTTGCTCGACGAACACCTGTACGCGATTCATCGGGCGGAGCCGAATCGTTACCCGCGCGGGCCGATTGAGTACCTCGAGGCGTGGTCATCGTCTGACGACGGTTGGCTACGAAGGTTTTATCCCTCAAGGTCGGACGAGATCCACTATGAAGCAACCGCAACGCTTGAGAAGGCCTTCCGCTGGGTCGAACAACTCCGAGAACGCTCGTTCGTTGGAACGGAGTCCCGCCTGCACACCCTCGTCTCGCTGCTGCGTGAGATCGTCCACGGCTCCGCTGAGGACCCGCAGGTTCGCATTGATGAGCTGAGCCGCCGCCGCGACGAGATCGATGAGGAGATCGAGCGGATCAGGCGGGGTGACGCGGGCGCGCTCGATGCGGTCGCTGTTCAAGATCGCTACCAGTTGTTCACATCGATGTCGCGTGAGCTGCTGAGTGATTTCCGAGAGGTGGAGGAGAATTTTCGCCGATTGGATCGCACTGCCCGTGAGAAGATCGCCGCCTGGGATGGGGGTAAGGGCGAGCTGCTCACCCAGTTGATTGCTGACCGTTCCGACATTTCGAGCTCTGAACAGGGGCGAAGTTTTCAGGCCTTCTATGATTTCCTCCTCTCGGATGAAAGACAAGACGAATTGTCGGAGCTGCTTGCAGACCTTCAGGGCATGTCCACGATTGAAGCGGATCGCCGTATTCGGATGCTGCACCATGACTGGGCCGAGGCTGCCGAACGCACGCAGGCTACCGTGCGCACACTGTCTGAGCAGCTGCGACGGTTCCTAGATGACCGAGTCTGGTTTGAGAACCGGCGAGTTCTGGATCTGGCACGTGCGATCGAGGCGGCGGCGCTCGCTGTGCGTTCGGAGCCCCCGA
Source organism: Leucobacter sp. (assembly GCA_012510755.1). Lineage (GTDB taxonomy): Bacteria > Actinomycetota > Actinomycetes > Actinomycetales > Microbacteriaceae > Leucobacter. The sequence continues at coordinate 4,419 of JAAZHL010000023.1, read as the reverse complement.
CTGACGACCACATCGGACTATGCATCACTGAACCAGGCGTACCGATTGTGATGCCGTTCGAGCGGCCGCTCTATGAGGTGCGCCCCGAGTCAACAGTCGACAGCCTGATCCCTCCTGCGGATGCCGAAGACACCGACCTTGGGGCGCTGTTCGCGCAGCGGCATGTGGACGTCGAGCGTCTCGCCGAGAACATCCGTGCGATCGTGCCCCCGAGAAGCACCGCCACACTGAGCGACATTGTTGAGATGTATCCCCCGGAAGACGGTGCTGCAGAGATTATTGCCTACCTGACGCTCGATTCGCGCGACGATCTCACGGTACACACTGACGAGGGCGGCCAGATGGCGATCCCGTACACCGGGTTAGACGGCGTCGAACGGCGCATGATCCTGCCGCTCGTCACGATCGAGCGACTGTGACACCCACCCGAGAGGCCCCATGAGAACCATCGACGAGCACGCCACAGCGACGGCGATCATCACGCTGATGCGCGGTGTCGTGTACCGCGAGAAGGATGAACACGTATGGGCGGGGTGGGAGCGGCACCGGGCGGCAGTGAGCGACCACTTCGCAGAAATCGGCATTGATGTCATTATTGATGCGCTCGAAGGCTATGCCTATCTGAGCACCAAGAAGGAGGTCGACGGCGAAGAGCCGCTCCCCCGTCTGATCCGCCGCCGAACGCTCACATATCACGCGAGCTTGCTCGCGGTGTTGCTGCGCAAGCGCCTCGCCGAGTTCGAGGCGGGCGGGAGCGAGGGGCGGCTCGTGCTCACCAAGGAAGCGATGGTCGACATGCTGACGGTGTTTGCGCAGGATTCCACGAATCAGGCGCGCATCGTCGATGGTGCGACTCGTGCGATTGTGCAGCTGCGCGACATGGGCTTCGTACAGGAATTGCGCAACCAGACTGATGCGTGGGAAGTTAAGCGCGTGCTGAAGGCGTACGTCGACGCGGAGACGATGGGCGACTTCGCGGCACTGCTGAAAACGTACGCAGACGATTCAGCCATGAAGGAAGCCAAATGACCGACGCCCTGTTCTCGGCGCTCGAGATCACGACCGACGATGATGCCCTGCCGGGGTACCGCTTGCACCGTGTCGAGGTGTTCAACTGGGGCACCTTCGACCGCCACATCTGGCATCTCGACCTCGACGGGCGCACTTCCCTCTTGACCGGCGACATTGGTTCTGGCAAGTCGACGCTTGTGGATGCGATCAGCACGCTCCTGCTCCCGGCGCACCGCATCGCCTATAATAAGGCCGCGGGTGCTGGGTCGCGTGAGCGCACACTGCGCAGCTATGTCGAGGGTCATTTCAAGTCTGAGCGCAACGAGCAGCCCGGGGCGTCTCGCCCGGTGGGGCTGCGCGGCCACAGCTCCTACTCGGTAATCCTCGGGGTCTTTCGCAATGGTGCCTTCAACGAGGAAGTCACGCTGGCGCAGGTGTTTCGCCAGGTGGATCGCACGGGGCAGCCCGAGCGCTTTTTTGTCACCGCGCCGCGCACGCTCACAGTCGCCGACGACTTCTCCGATTTCGGCACTGATCTCACTGCACTGCGGCGCAGGCTTCGCGCGAGCGGCGCGGATATTGATGCGGGTTTCCCCGAGTACTCACGCAAGATGAGACGTTTGCTCGGCATCCGATCAGAACAGGCCATGGAACTCTTCCATCAGACGGTGTCGATGAAGTCAGTTGGCAACCTGACTGACTTCGTGCGCAGCCACATGCTCGAGGGCGAAGATGAGGAAGCCGCGAAGCGGGTGCGCGATATCGTGGATCACTTCGAGAACCTCACCCTTGCGCACGAGGCTGTGCAGCGCGCGACGGCACAACTTGCCATTCTCGTCCCGCTTGTCGAAGCTGGCGATCGGTACGACGACGCGGTGCAGCGCCGCGACGAGCTCGCCGAGGCGCGCGCCGCAATTCATCCGTACGTTGCCGAGCAAATGCTGACCGTTCTCGCCGAAGAGAAGTCACGGGTCACCACCGAACACGAAACGGCCGTCGCCGAGAGGGAATCCCTCAAGACCGCGAGTAAGGCCATCGTGCCCGTGCGCGACGCCCTCATCGCGGAACGCGCGGGAGCCGGCGGCGATAGACTCGCCGAAATCGATCGCGAGATTGAGCGGCAACAGCAGGCTCACGATGAGCGTGCTGAGCGCCGCTCACGCTATGACCTTCGACTGAATGAAGCGGGCCTCGAGACCGTAGCAGATGCGCAGGCTTTCTACGAGCGCGTGGCCCAGATTGCGGCGGCCATCGAACGGAATGGACAGTCCGCCGAGTCGATCGAAGAGCGCCATCTCCCTCTCAGTCGACGCCGCTTCGCGCTCGAAGCAGACAGAGATCGCGTCGAAACGGAAATCACCGAACGCGAGAACCGTCGCAGCAACGTCGACCCGCGCCTCGACGCGGTACGCACGAAGTTGTGTGACGCCCTCGGATATCCGGCGGATCGGGTACCCTTCGCTGGCGAGTTGATCGACCTCGCGCCGGGGCACGAGGAATGGCGGGAGGCGGCAGAGCGCGTGCTCGGCGGCCTCGCCACCATGATGCTCGTGAGCGACGAAGACTACGCCGAGGTCTCCCGCTGGGTGAACGGTACCCATCTCGGCTGGGTGCTGCGCTTCCTGCGGGTACCGGCACGGCAAGTGCGCATCGTGCCCACCGGCGGCGGGGCACTGCGCCTGCGCAACATTCTGGCGCTCGAGCCAGGGCCGTTTGAGTCGTTTCTTTGCGGTGAGCTGCAGCGACGGGCTGAGCATCTCTTGGTCGACTCGGTGGAGGCGCTGAACCGCGCCGATCGCGCAGTGACGAAGCAGGGCCTCGTTCGCAACGGCGACCGGCACGAGAAGGACGATCGACGCCTGGGCCCGAAAAACTGGGTGCTCGGGCGATCCTCTGAGCGCCAGCTGCAGGCCTTTCGCGAAGAGTACGACGCGATCGTTAAGGAGCACCGGGAAGTACTCGGCCAGCTCACGGCGCTTCAGCGCGAGAAGAATCAGCTGGATACAGCACGCGAAGCACTCCAACGCTTAGCGGAGATCACCTCGTGGGAGGAAGTCGACACCGACTCCGTCAAGCGGCTCATCGTCAATCTGTCAGCTGAGCGAGAGCGTCTACTCTCCGGGTCACAGCGCCTCGCACAGCTTGAAGCAGAGCTCGTTCGAATCGGTGCGGAGGATGAGCGGATTGCGAGTGATCTCGCCGCGATTCACGAGAGGATCGGATCTCTTTCGAGCACCCTGACCGGGATCGACAGCAGTCTCGAGCAGGAGGAGACGCTGATCAGCGCTCTGGATCAGGGTGCCCTCGAACGGGTGAGGCAGCACTACTCTGTGCTCGAAGACATTCTCAGCGGCAAGCGCCCTCGGCGCTCCATCGAGGGGTTGACGCTCCTTCGCACGACGCTGGCCGACGAGATCGATTCGCGATCCACCGCTGTCAACCGCGAGATCAACGGCCACACCACGAGCGTGCAGGCCAAGATGAACGACATGCTCCGGGAATGGCCCGAGTTGAAGGCCGAGCACGACCCGAGCGTGGCGGCCCTCGGAGCATTCCGTGAGCTGCATCGTCGGGTGCTGCTCGATGACCTGCCCAGGTTTCAGGAGGAGTTCAAGACCCAACTCGATAAGAACACCGTCAAGGATCTCGCTGGCCTGCACACCTGGTTGCGGCGACAACGAGACGAAACCCACAGCCGAGTGGATCGCATCAACGAAGCGCTCGCGGCGATCGACTACCGCCCGGGCCGGGTGATCCGCATCATCGCTGAGCCGACTGTCAACCAGGAGGTCAGGGATTTCCAGGCCGACTTGCGCACCGCAACGAGCGACCTTATGGATTCCGCCGGCTTCGGCGCAGAGCAGCGCTTCGCGGAGGTGAAACGCATCATCGAGCGATTTCGCGGCCGGCCCGATCACGCGGACCGAGACCGGCGATGGACCCAGTTCGTCACCGATGTGCGCAACTGGTTCGTCTTCGCGGCGAGCGAGCAGGATCGAGTCACCGGGGAGGAATTCGAGCACTACACCGACTCCGACGGCAAGTCGGGCGGTCAGAAGGAGAAACTCGCCTACACGGTACTTGCGGCATCCCTGGCGTACCAGTTCGGCCTGGAATGGGGGGCGCAGAAGACGCGCGACTTCCGGTTTGCCGTCATCGACGAGGCGTTTGGTCGCGGATCTGATGACTCCACCCGCTACGCCCTTCAACTATTCCGCAAGCTCGGGCTACAGCTTCTCATCGTGACCCCGCTACAGAAGGTCCATGTCATCGAACCGTTCATCAGCGCTATCGGCTTCGTGGACAACCCGACCGGGGCGCGCTCGCGGCTGCACACGCTGTGCATCGAAGAGTTTCACGAGCGCCGAAAGGCCTACCGATGAGTGCCGGCCGTGCATGGTCCACCCC
>JAAZHL010000172.1 GCA_012510755.1 Leucobacter sp. | reverse complement strand
TTGAGCAGCCGTGCGAGGTCGGGGCTGGGCGTGACCGCTGCGGCAGGGCCTGCAGTGTGGGCGGGCCTCATCGGCATCATTGTCTTTTCGAGTTGGCTCGGGTGGCTGCCGTCGCAGGGGTTCCCGAGGTCAGGCTGGGCTGATCCTCTCGCCGCTCTGCGGTCGTTGACGCTCCCCGCGCTCACCATCGGGCTTATCGAAGGCGCAATTCTCTTTCGCTTCGTCAAGAGCGCCACACTCAGCGCGATCGGCGCAGAACACGTGCGCACTGCCATGTCTCGCGGCTATACCCGCCTCACGGCCCTGCTGCGACACGGCCTGCCCGGGGTCGGCCTGTCAGTCGTGTCAATGCTCGGGTTGCAGGTAGCCGCACTAATTGTCGGCGCAGTCGTCATCGAGCAGCTTTTCAGTTTGCCGGGTCTTGGGCGCATGCTCGTGGCAGATGTCGGCAATCGAGACCTGATCAAGGTGCAAAGCACACTGTTCGTGATGACCGCCGTCATTCTGGTGCTCGGCGCACTCATTGATGTGGTGCACCGTGTCATCGACCCGAGGCTGAGAGTAGACGAACAATGAGCGCCCACCCCCGCCGCGGTACCTTCGCGCTGCTGCTCACCTCACCCCGTGGCGCATTCGCGCTCGGAGTGCTCACGCTGCTCGTGATCGTGGCGATCGTGTCGCTGTTCTGGCTGCCTGCCAACCCGAATTACTCGAACAGCCTGCAGGCCTGGCTGCCCCCTTCGCCCGAGCACTGGTTGGGCACCGACGGCAGCGGCCGTGACATTGCCGCACGGCTCATCGCCGGCAGCAGGGTCACCATTTTGGTCGTGTTGGGGGCCGCCCTCGTGTCGGGCGTCGTCGGCCTGGTGCTCGCCGTTGCCGCGGGGCTCGGCCCGAAACCGTTGCGCGAGGCACTCATCGTGCTGATCGATGTGCTCATCGCGTTTCCGACGCTGCTGCTCGCGATCATGCTCGCCGCAGTGTTTGGCAGCGGCATTCCCGTGGTCATCGCTGCGGTGGGCGTCGGGTTCGGTGTGCAGATCGGTCGCGTGGTGCGCGCTGAGTTGCGGCAGATCAATGCCGAAGATTTCATTCTTGCGGCCCGCGCAGCTGGGCTTTCGCGGTGGGCGATCCTGCGCACGCACCTGCTACCCAACACCGCGGCGGTCTTCACGGTGCAGCTGTCGCTGTCGATGGGGCTCGCAATTCTTGCCGAGGCGGGCCTCAGTTACCTTGGCTTTGGCGCGCCACCCGATGTGCCGTCGGGGGTGCTGATGCTCGCCGAAACGCAGTCGTACATCGCGGTGTATCCGATGGTGGTGCTGTGGCCCGGGCTCGCGATCACCGTGACCGTGCTCGCGTTTTTCTTGCTCGGCGACGCTCTGCGTGAAGCGATGGATCCGAGGCTACGTTTTGGTGCCGGCGACGACCAGCCTACGCAGCCGACGCTTGGCACCGCGACCGGTTTGGTACCGGGCCTGCCCATTGATCCGCTGCCGTTCTCGCGACCAGGGGGCAGCGCATGAGCGCCCCGACCCTGCAGGTCAACAATCTCACCGTCTCGATCGGCGGCAAAGAGCTGCTGCACAATATTTCGTTTTCGCTTGAGCCGGGCGAACGACTCGGGTTCATTGGGGGCTCAGGATCGGGCAAAACCCTCACCGCACATGCCGTCGCGGGCTTGCTGCCCGAAGAGGCGGTCGTGACCGGGTCGATCACGCTGGGAGATGTGCAGCTGGTGGGGCTCGAAGATCGGGAGTTCGCGGCGCTGCGCGGCGAACAAATTGGCATGGTATTTCAAGAGCCAAAGACGGCGCTCAACCCGCTGCATCGACTTGGGCGGCAAATGACAGAGGCGCTCGCGATTCACTACTCACTCACTCGTGCCCAACGGCGTGAGGCAGCGCTGCGTCTTGCGACACGGGTAGGTCTCAGCGAGCCTGAACGTATGATTCGTGCCTATCCACACGAAGTCAGTGGTGGGCAGCGTCAGCGCGCCGCGATCGCCGCAGCCATTTCTGCTGACCCAGGTTTGCTGTTCGCCGACGAGCCGACAACCGCGCTCGATGTCACTGTGCAGCAGGGCGTGCTGCGGTTGTTTTGCGATCTCACCGAGGGCGACAGCACTTCGCTCGTCTTTATCACCCACGACCTCGCAGTGATGGCAGAAGTCGCCGAGCGCGTGCTGGTGTTTCACCAGGGCCGCATCGTCGAATCGGGCCCGGTGCAACAGATCATCCACTCCCCCAGCCACCCCATCAGCAAAGCCCTCATCGATGCGGCAGGAGGTGACGCATGACCACCGCCGAACCCATCGTACCCACCAATACGCCGCCGACGCTTGCCGCAGGTCAGCCCGCTCGTGACACCCGCGCCCCGCTGCCGCGCGGCGGCAACCCACTGATCGAAGGCCCACTTATCGAGGGCATCGATCTCACGAAGCACTACCGCATCGCACCCAAGCGATTGTTCGAACGGGCAGGCTCGATGCAGGCTCTTGCAGGGGTCAACCTTGCGGTGGCACGGGGCGACAGCATCGCGATCGTCGGCGAATCTGGTTCGGGCAAAACGACGCTGTTGCGGCTCTTGCTCGGGCTCAGCATGCCCACCTCGGGCGAGGTGCGCTTTGACGGCATGGTCGTTGATGCCAAGCGTGATCGGCTGCTCTGGCTGCGGCGGCGCGCTGGCATCGTGTTTCAAGACCCCTATTCGTCATTCAACCCAAGACGCACCATCGGCCAAACGGTGGCAGAGCCGCTCGTAGCGACCCGTGCGCCGGGCGATCACCGGGAGCGGGTTGCTGCGATCCTCGACCGTATGGAACTGCCAAGCGACGCACCTGACCGTTACCCGCACGAATTCTCTGGCGGCCAACGCCAACGTATCGCCCTCGCCAGGGCGCTCGTGCACAACCCCGAGTTGCTCGTCGCCGACGAGCCGGTAAGCGCGCTCGACGTGCTCGTACGCGGCCGCCTGCTCGATCTGCTGAATGAGCTGCGCGCCGAGATGAACCTAACCCTGATCACGGTCACGCACGATCTTGGGGTGGTGCCCCGGGTCGCCGACCATGTGGCCGTTATGCAGGCCGGGCGCATCGTAGAAACGGGCACTGTCGAGCAAATCTTTGAGGCACCCCGCGAGGCCTATACCCAGCAGCTCATCACGGCGCTGCCGCGGTTGCCTCGCTCGCCTCGGCAACCGTAATGAACGTAGCGACCGCGGGCGGGTGAGCCTGAACCGAGCTAGCCAGACTTGAGCAATCTCAGTTCAGGTCGCGCAGCGAGGCGAGCACCGCGTCACGCAGCGTCGAGGGAGCTGGCCCCTCGCAAGCGCGGCGCACCGCAACCGTCAGTTTCACGAACACCTCTTGCTCGCTGCGG
>JAAZHL010000171.1 GCA_012510755.1 Leucobacter sp. | reverse complement strand
TGTATGCGTCGTCCCAGTAGATCTCGCTCTGGGTGCCAAAGCGGTTGTTCGGCAACTCTTTGAGTGCGACAAAATATGCGCGTTGTTGCGTGCCCGGCCGCCCACCAAACTTGAAGCGTTCCCATGAGGTCATGATGAGCGGACTCACGATGCCGTTGCCGGCGAAGATCGACTGCGAGTCTTGCGCTTCAGAGTTCCACTCGTAGGCGCCTGCTTCTGCGGCGAAGCCAGTGATTGCGCCGTCTTGCATCAGCACAAGCCCGTAGCCTTCGGGTACGAGAATCCTGCTGCCGTTCGTGATGATGCCTTCCGAGGCCTTGGTGTTCGAACCTCTGCCGGCGTTTTGACCGCTCGGCACCGCAGCGAATACCGCTGAGGTGGGTGTGAGGCCGCTAGGAACGGTGTAAAAGTCTTTCCACTGGTCGGCAAGTGTGCCGCCGAGCGCGCCGATAGCCGCCTGAATTAGTCCCACGTTGCATCCTCACTGACTGGCCTCAAAGAGGCTTTCTGCTAAAGGTGTCTTATTGGTACTCTAGCAACATTTGGCAGCTGGCAACAGCGGTCGAGAGGTGAACTCGCAGCATCGAAAAAGAGGATCCGGCACTGCCGGATCCTCTTTTCGTGTATATTTTACAGCCACGGTGGGGCTGAACGGTGAGCGCGCAGCGCTACCGTCGACACCAGATGATCGAACACGATCATCTGCAACCCACACAGCCTGTGAGATTACGTTGGCGGTTAGCGCGCAGCGCTACCGTCGACGTAATCTTCGTCGGTCTGCTTCCAGGCGAATAGCTTGCGCAGTTCGCGACCGGTGGTTTCGATTGGGTGCTTCTCGGCCTTGGCGCGGAGCTGCATGAACTCTTCGCCGCCCTTGTCTTGGTCTTCGATGAAGCGAGTCGCGAATGCGCCTGACTGAATGTCTGCGAGCACGGCCTTCATGTTTTCTTTTACATTGGGGTCGATGACGCGGGGGCCTGACACGTAGTCACCGTATTCTGCGGTGTCGCTGACTGACCAGCGCTGCTTGGCGATGCCGCCCTCCCACATGAGGTCGACGATGAGCTTGAGCTCGTGCAGCACCTCGAAGTAGGCGATTTCGGGCTGGTAGCCGGCTTCGACGAGGGTTTCGAAACCGTACTGTACGAGCTGCGATGTGCCGCCACACAGCACTGACTGCTCACCGAACAGGTCGGTTTCGGTTTCTTCGGTGAAGGTCGTCTTGATGACGCCTGCGCGGGTGCCACCGATTGCCTTGGCGTATGACTTTGCGATATCCCATGCGCTGCCTGATGCGTCGACCTCGACAGCAATGATGTCGGGAATACCGCGGCCAGCCTCGAATTCACGGCGAACGGTGTGGCCGGGGGCCTTGGGGGCTACGAGAATGACGTCGACACCTTCGGGTGCTTCGATGTAGCCGAAACGAACGTTGAAGCCGTGCGCGAACGCAAGGGTCTTGCCGGGCTTCAGGTGCTGCTTGATCTGCTCGTTGAAGATGTGACGCTGGTGCTGGTCTGGAGCGAGGATCATGATGAGATCTGCCCACTCGGCTGCTTCGTCAACTGGCAAGACCTTGAAGCCGGCTTCTTCAGCCTTGGCGATGGACTTTGACCCGGCCTTGAGCGCGATGACCACTTCAACGCCCGAATCGCGCAGGTTCATTGCGTGTGCGTGCCCTTGCGAGCCGTAGCCG
>JAAZHL010000170.1 GCA_012510755.1 Leucobacter sp. | reverse complement strand
GGTGGCACCATTACCGGCGCTGGCGGCTACCTGAAGTCGCAGAACCCCAACATCAAGGTGATCGCCGTCGAGCCGATCGATTCGCCGTTGCTCACCGAAGGCAAGGCAGGCCCTCACAAGATTCAGGGGCTGGGCGCGAACTTTGTGCCAGAGATTCTCGACCGCGACGTATACGACGAGGTGATCGACGTCACGCTCGATGACTCGATTGCAACGGCACGCGCGCTCGGCACTGACGAGGGCATTCTTGCGGGCATCTCAGGCGGTGCCGCAGTGTGGGCTGCCGCACAGGTTGCCGCTCGCCCCGAGAACGCCGGCAAGAAGATTGCCGTGGTCGTGCCTGACTTCGGCGAGCGCTACTTCTCAACAGTGCTCTACGAAAACTTGGACGTCTAATAGTCTCAAGTAGTGAACATCTTCACCCGCATACGCGAAGACATCGCCGCGGCCAGGTCTCATGACCCGGCCGCGCGCGGTGCGTTTGAGGTCTTATTTGTGTATTCGGGCCTACATGCTGTGTGGTGGCACCGTCTCTCGCACACCATGTGGCGGCGGGGCATGCGATTCTTGCCGCGAACCATTTCGCAGTTGACTCGGTTCATCACGGGCATCGAAATCCACCCGGGAGCAACCATCGGCCGACGTCTCTTCATCGACCACGGCATGGGAGTCGTGATTGGCGAAACCGCCGTCGTCGGCGACGACGTACTTATTTACCACGGGGTCACCCTCGGCGGCACCGGTCACGACGGCGGTAAGCGTCACCCGACTGTCGGCAATCGTGTGGTCATCGGGGCCGGCGCGAAGTTGCTCGGCAATATCGAAATTGGCGACGACAGCGCCATCGGCGCGAATGCGGTCGTGGTGCGGTCAGCGCAGCCGTGGACGACGCTGACGGGAATCCCCGCACAGGCTCGCCCGAGGCGCGGCGCACCAGCTGCCGAAACCCCCGACACCGCCGACTTCTACATGATCTAGATGCGGCTCGTCTCGCGATAGCATGAGCGGTGTGACCCGACGCCAACGCATACTTCTTCCCTGGGCGGTGTGGGGCGTTGCTGCGACTGCGTATGCGATCGCGATCATCAACCGCTCGTCGTTTGCTTCGCTCGGCACCGTCACCCAGAATCACTTTGGAATTGATGCGACGACGCTCGCAACCTTCGCGGTCATTCAGCTCGCCATCTACGCCGGCATGCAGATTCCGGTCGGCACACTGCTCGACCGCTTCGGTGCCTCTGCCCTGATCTTGAGCGGTGGCCTGCTCATGATGTCGGGGCAGCTCATCATGGCGACTGTGCACGATGTCGGCCTAGCGATTCTCGCCCGCGTGTTTGTTGGCGCCGGCGATGCGTGCACCTTCATCAGCGTAATGCGACTGTTGCCTGACTGGTTCTCGGTCAGGCAACTGCCCTTGCTGGGGCAGCTCACTGGTTTTATTGGCCAGGCCGGCCAGCTCGTCTCTGTCACGCCTCTCGCGCTCGTGGTAGACGCATTTGGGTGGGCAAGAGGATTCATTGGCGTGGCTGCGGTGGGCTTGCTCGTGGTACTGCTGGGCGCTGCCACGCTGCGCGATAGGCCAGGTCAGGGCACGATTTTTGAGCGCATGACTGGCCGGTTTGGGAGCATCAGCCGCAACGCCAAGTCTCTTGGCACGTTTGATGACACGGCAACGCTGCTTGCCGCTTCACCGCCTTCGACCTCCATCATCAGTGTGGACGGCAAACGCACTCGCAAAGTGCCTGGTGCCGAACTGGTGCACAAATTTCGCCGTGCGCTCAGCATTCCCGGGGTGCGCTTAGCGTTTTGGGTGCACTTTACGGCCCCGTTTGGCGCCACGAGTTTCGTGCTGCTGTGGGGGACGCCCTTCTTGACGGGCGGGGTCGGCCTCAGCCAAGCTGTCGCCGGTGGCCTGCTGAGCCTTGTGGTCATCACCGGAATGATCGCCGGCGTCGTGCTTGGCCCCATGAGCTCTCGCTTTATGGAGAAGCGCGTCTGGATGGTGATCACCTCGATCAGTCTCAGCTGCCTGATCTGGCTCATTGTGTTGTGTTGGCCAGGCGCTCCCCCGGTTGGTCTGCTGGTGGTGTTGATGATCGTCATTGCTGTCGGCGGCCCGGTCTCGATGATCGCCTTCGAAGTGATGCGTTCGCATGCCCCCGCCTCATACGCTGGTTTCGCGACTGGTCTCGTGAATACTGGCGGCTTTATTGCAGCGCTGCTGGTCATCTTCTTTATCGGCTTGGTGCTCGATTTGCAGGGCGCCGGTGAACCTGAGCGTTATTCGCTCTCTGCGTTCAAGTGGGCCATGTCGGTGCAGATTCCGTTCTGGCTGTTCGGTCTTGCCATGATCTTCATCGAGTTGCGTCGCACGGGCCGCTGGATGCGTGCGCACGGGCGCACCCTGCGCTAGTTGCGTAGGATAGAGCGTCACCACGGCAATGGCGGCGCAACAGCCAGAGCAGCACCGCGGCAAAGGCGGCGCAACACAGCCAAAGCAGCACAACAGCAAAGGGCCCCGCTTCTACAAGCAGGGCCCTTTGGCGTGAAGTCTGGACGCGTTAGCGGCGCAGCCCAAGTCGCTCGATGAGCGAGCGGTAACGGGCAATGTCGACCTGCTGCAGGTAAGCAAGCAGGCGGCGACGCTGACCAACAAGCAGCAGCAGGCCACGACGTGAGTGGTGGTCGTGCTTGTGAGTCTTCAGGTGCTCAGTCAAGTCTTTGATGCGACGCGAGAGCAAGGCAACCTGAACCTCAGGAGAACCGGTGTCGCCGGGCTTGGTCGCGTACTCTTCCATGACTGCCTTCTTCACCTCGGGTGCAAGTGACATATGGTGCTCCTTCTGTTCGTTGCGCGGCGCATACAGCGGGGTGCTGCTGCTCTCTGATTCCGCGGCCGTTCGACGGCAACCTTCATATCTTAGCAGAAACCGCATGCACGATTCGCGCACGCCCGAGCTTGCCGCACCGATCTGCGTTCCACAACCCCGAATCGGGTGAAAACAGGTTGTTAATGGCAGATTGGTACTTGCAACGTCGGGGCGGGGTAGCCGGGGCGCGGAATCACGGGAGCGGACGGCGGCTGGGCGACACCGGCGGAGAAGTTTCAGGAGTTATGCTCGGGGTGACTCACTGCATGTTGCACTCCCAACTAAAATTCGGGAACACTACGGCCGTCTTGCCGATAACCTCAATGTATGAGCGATCTCAGACGAAGCGGTGATACCTGGGTGACCGCAGACGACGGGCATCGCTATTGGGGCAAGTTTGGCGCGGCGGGTTTGCTCGCGCACGACCCCGCGCGTGGCGTGTTGTTGCAGCACCGAGTGAGTTGGAGCGACCACGGCGGCACCTGGGGTATTCCCGGCGGAGCGAGACACGAGGGCGAAAACTCGGTGACCGGCGCTCTGCGCGAATCACACGAAGAGGCGGGCGTGCCGTTCGACTCGATCAGCCCCCGTTTTAGCTATGTCATTGATCGAGGCGGCTGGACCTACACCACCATCATCGCCGCAGTGACCACCCCGTTCGAAGCGCAAATCACCGACCCCGAGAGCGAAGCGCTCGCGTGGGTGCCTCTGAACAGGGTCGCGG
>JAAZHL010000169.1 GCA_012510755.1 Leucobacter sp. | reverse complement strand
GGCCTGAGCACACGGCTGCGTCGTACCAGCTCGCATTCGAGATGGGCGTCGATGCCGTCGAACCTGACATCGTGGTGACGCGCGATGGGGTGCTCGTGATACGACACGAGAACGAGATTTCGGGTACGACCGATGTGGCCGAGCGCCCCGAGTTCGCGGCCCGGCGCACCACGAAGACCATTGACGGCGTGAAGCTGCAGGGATGGTTTGTCGAAGACTTCACCTGGCAAGAGCTGCAAACGTTGCGGTGTCGCGAGCGTCTGCCTGAGCTGCGCCCGCTCAACACCCGGTTCGACGGCGACGAACCCATGCTCACCCTGCAGCAACTGCTCGCAATGATTGACCGGGCGAGCGTCGAGCAGCAGCGCGATATTGGAGTTGTGATCGAGCTGAAGCACGCCCACTTCTTGCGCACCCAAGGTCATGATCTTGTCACACTGTTGCTCGCTGAACTCGAGGCCGCTGGGTGGCAGCAGAAGCAGCCGCAGCTCGTCATTGAGTCGTTCGAGCTTGCGCCGCTTGAGCGGCTGCGTGATGCGGGACTCGTTGCTGAGTACGTGTTCTTGCTTGAGAGCGCGGGGGCGCCCGCTGACGAGCTCGCAACGCCCGGGGTGAAGGCGAGAAGCTACGAGTGGTATCGAAGCAACGCGGGGCTTGACTCGCTCGCGGGCCGCGTGCACGGCGTGAGCCTGTCGAAGCGAGATCTGTTGCGTGTGACGGCTCGTGGTCAGGTTGTTGGCGTCGAAGATGTGGTGCAGCGTGCGCATGCGCGAGGGCTCAAGGTGTTTACGTGGACGCTGCGGCCAGAGAACCGATATTTGACGGCTGGTTTTCGACAAGGATCACAGCATGGCGCATGGGGTGATTGGCGTGAGGAATGGCGACTGATTCTCTCGACGGGGCTCGACGGTGTGTTTCTTGATCACCCCGACCTGTTGGCAATGGTGTGACGCGTGCTGGTGACGCTGTGACGCTTTAAGCATGTTGCTGGGCGCGTTGCCAGGCGACGCCGAGCGCAAAGAGTCCATCGGTGCCGAAATGTTCGAGTGCAGCTGCGATGCGGCGGCGGCCCGTTCGCGCCGAGATTCCGAGGGCGTGCGATGCGGCTTCGAGTGTGGCGCCCGTGCTCATGAGGGCGAGGATCGCGTCCCAACTGTGAGTCTCGGCCGTCACCGGCACTGCTTCGTCCCAGAGCCGGTCGTAGAGCCAGCGCACGAGCGTGACAACGGCAGGGTCGGTGGTAGCGAAGACGCTGGTCGGCCACGAATCTCCCCAGCGAAAGGGCAAGCCGACCGTGTCGTCGTCGGCGATCCAGAGCCAGCTTGGCGGGTTCGGCAGCATGCGAAATTCTGCGCCGGCAGCTATATCTGCGCTGATCACTTCGGCGGCGCCAGGGGCGGTGACACTGTCGCTTGAAAGAATGGTTCGCACGTGCAGGCCTTCGCGAGCGAGCGCGTCAAGCCAGATGTGTTGGGAATGTCGGTCTGCGGCGATAATGCGGCTTGGATCAGGCAAGATTCCATCGGTCGTGCGAAGGTTTCTGGTTGCGGCGATGCGCAACCAGAGGTCGGTGGGTGCGAATGCGCCGTGCAGAATTTCTGAGCGGGGTGCATGAGCTTCGCGCGATCCTTGGCTCCAACTTGCAAGCAGACGGGGCGCAGCTTTGAGCAGGTCTTGGGTCTCGCTGAGTTGCTCGTCGATGAGCGTCGAAGTTCGTGTGAGTAATTCTTCTGCCCGCTCAGCGAGTGCAAGTTCGGGTGAGCGATAGCTGATGTGCTCGCCGCTGAGTTCGAGGT
>JAAZHL010000168.1 GCA_012510755.1 Leucobacter sp. | reverse complement strand
CAGTAGCAGTAGCAGTAGCAGTAGCAGTAGCAGTAGCAGTAGCAGTAGCAGTAGCAGCAGCAGCAGCGACAGTCGTAGCGCTAGCGCATTGCGTCGGCGATCTGTGCCGCGGCGCGAGTGAGCGCAGCAACGATCTTCGCCTCATCGAGCGGGCGGGGTACGTACAGCACCGCGATCGCTGCGGGCCGCCCATCGCCCAGCTTGACGGGAACCGCAATAGATTCGATGCCGGGAATGATCTCGTCGTGGCTCACTTCATACGGTTGCGGTGGGTAGTCGACCGGCCGAACTTGCGAGCGGATGACCCTGCCCGGGGCGCCTCTGTCGATGGAGTGTCGGCTGCCAGGGCGCTGTGCGAGCGTAGTCTCGGCACGCAGCGGCTCGACGTTGATAAGGGTGACGGCTGCTTCGCCGTCATACACCACCAGAAACGTGGTGACGTCAAGGGCGTTGGCGACTTCTGTAAGCACTGGGGTTGCTGCGCCCTGCAGGTCACGCGCGACGCTTCGCGCAAGTGCAGCGACTCGAATGCCGACCTCAAGTTCGCCCGCTGGGGTGCGTTCGACGAACCCTTGCTGCTCGAGTGTCTTCACAAGTCGATAGGCCATTGATCGATGAATGCCGAGCTGCGCTGCGAGCTGCGCCACGCTCAATGGCGGGTCGGCTTCACCTATTAGGGTGAGCGCAGTGAGGCCCCGTGCGAGCGTCTGTGAGCCACCCTCGCCTGCCTGTGTCAAATTCGCCATGGTGCGTCCCCTCATCGTGCGCTATTATTGTACCGATAGTTACACATCAGTCGCAACTATAGAGACAAGCAATGAAAACGACCCAAGCCCGAGTGCCGCAACTTAAGCTTGAAGTCTGAAGTTGGCCCGCGAGCGCACAGCCGCGCACGGGCATGAACATCGAGGAGTGCACATGCAGATCCACCATCGGGGTTACGTATCGGGCGACCCACGCATCCAGCCCGCTGCCGGCTACGGCGTCGATCGGCCCACAGAAATACCCGATGAGATGGATGTGCTCATCGTCGGCACCGGCCCCGCCGCAGCCGTCGTCGCAGCCCAGCTCTCACGCTTTCCGTCGATCAACGTGCGTGCGATCGAACGCCGCCCGGGTCGCCTTGAAGTTGGGCAGGCAGACGGCATCCAGGCCCGTTCAGTTGAAACATTTCAGGCTTTCGGTTTCGCAGACGAAATCATTCAAGAGGCCTACCGCAACGTCGAGATGTGTTTTTGGAAGCCAGACCCCGCCAACCCCGAACACATCGTGCGATCCTCGCGCACCCCAGACGATGCGACTGGAATCAGCGAGTTTCCGCACATCTATGTGAACCAGTCGCGTGTGCTCGACTACTTTTTGCGTGATGCCGAACACGCACCCGGCAAGGTGCTGCCTGACTACGGCGTCGAATTTGTGAGTCTCGAGATCGCCGACGCAGCCGAAAACGCTGAATACCCGGTGAGCGCAACCATTCGCTACACGGCAGGCCCGCGCGAAGGCGAAGAACGCGTCGTGCGCACCAAATACCTTGTCGGCGGCGACGGCGCCCGCAGCCAAGTGCGTTCGGCGCTCGGGCATAAGCTGCACGGCGACGCCTCGCTGCACGCGTGGGGCGTGATGGACGTGATGGTCAACACTGACTTTCCTGACTTTCAAGTGAAGTGCTCCATTCAGTCGCACGACCAGGGCAACATTCTGTTGATTCCGCGTGAAGGCGGATACCTGTCGCGCGTATACGTCGACCTCGGTGAGGTAGGCGAGAACGACGAAGGCGCGGTTCGGTCAACGCCGGTCGAGGCCATGATCGACACTGCCAACCGCATTCTGCGCCCCTACACGCTCGACGTGAAGCAGGTGACCTGGTGGTCAGTGTACGAGGTGGCTCACCGCATCACCGACGGCTTCGACGATGTGCCCGCCGAGCTCGCGGGCCAGCAGACGCCTCGCGCCTTCATCATGGGCGATGCCTGCCACACCCACTCGGCAAAAGCCGGTCAGGGTATGAACGTGTCGATGCAAGACGGCTTCAACCTCGGCTGGAAGCTCGCGGCCGTGCTCGAAGGGCGCGCGCCAGAGACGCTGCTCAGCACCTACGCCGAAGAGCGCCGCGTCGTCGCGCAAGACCTCATCGACTTCGACAATGAGTGGTCGAGCATGATGGCCAAGCCCGTTGAAGAGTGGGAAGACCCAGAGGCCCTCGAAAAGTACTACCTCTCGACATTCGAGTTCCCTGCAGGCTTCATGACCGAATACACCGAGTCGATGATCACGACCGGCACCGACCATCAGGCGCTCGCACCAGGGTTTCGGGTCGGCAAGCGCTTCAAATCGGCTGAGGTGATTCGCCGCGCAGACAACCGCTGGCGCCACCTGGGCCACCTGCACGAGGCCGACGGCCGCTGGCGCATCTACGTGTTCGCCGACTCGGCTGCACCCGCACTGTCGGGCACACCAGTTGCCGAGTTCGCAAACTGGTGGGCCGAAGACGCAGCGTCACCCCGCGTCAAGTACACGCCAACAGGCGGCGACGACGACGAAGTGTTCGACACGAAGGTCATCTACCAGCAGTCGTACACCGAGGTTGAGCCCGGCGACGTGCCCCGCGCGTTTAAGCCCGTCAAGGTGCCGTTCGGCATCGAAGACGTGAACCAGATCTTCGCATCGGGCCACGGCCGCGACATTTTCCGTGACCGCGAGATCAGCAAGCAGGGCGCCATCGTTGTGGTGCGCCCCGATCAGTACGTGGCTGGGGTGTTCCCGATCGATGCACACGAAGAACTCGCAGCCTACTTCGACGCGCACATGCTGCCGATGAACGGTCGCCAGTCGCAACACACCTACACGATCGACGGCCAGACGTTCGCGGGCGAGCGCAACAAGGTCTCGGCCGAGGGCTAACGCCGCCTGGGCTGGTTTCGGCCGTTGCGGGCAGGCGGGTGGGCCGTAGTGGTTGCCTTGGATTAGGTTCGACCACCTCTACTGCCCACCGTCGGCCCGGGCCGCGGTCGGTTCTCGCCCGACCAGCTGCCCGGCCGGCTGCCCGGCCACCGGCTGCGCGAGCTGCACCGCCCGGAGGCGCGAGCGGGGTCGCGGTGTGCCGCTGGGGTTGGCTGCGGCGTGAGCGATCCTCGTAGAAACAACCCGAACCTGACTGAGAGAAGCAGCCACACATGTCACGACGTACCAGCATTTATCTTGACGGGTTCGCGCACAAGAACCCGGTGCCTGCGGCCTGCCTGATCGAAAACCACCTCACCTCGGGGGTGCTGACTGGCCGCGACCCCGAGACCGGTGAAATGCCGCTCGACCTCGACGCGCAGGTGCGAAACGTGTTCGCACACGTGCGCGAGCTCATGCGTGTCGCGGGTGGCAGCACCGCCGACATCGCGAAGATCACCGTCTACCTCAGCGACTACCGCGACCGCGAGGCGCTCAACCGTGAATGGCTCGAAATGTTTCCCGATGCGAATGATCGGCCGACGCGGCAGGTGATGCACGCGAATTTTGACGGTGACACGCAGGTGCAGGCCGATCTCGTGGCGGTGCTCGCTCTCGCGGCAAAGGGGCAGTAGCGGTGCTTCATTCGCTGCCGGGTGACCACTACGGCCCACCGACTTAGCGATTGGGGCGGTTTTGCTGCGGCAGCGATCCTCGCCCCGCGGTCGCACGTCAGCGCAACCCGCGGTCATGCAAGAGCCTCACCCACCCCACCCTCGACGTTGCAAGGCCGTGGCCACTCGTTTGACGAGAACCGTGGGCCGAGAAAGTAGGGTTGAGGTCACTTGAATGACGTCCCAGCCGGCGGCCCTCAGCGCCTCGATCCGCTCAATATCGGAGGAGTAGGTGCTGGCGTGATGTCTGCCTTGGTATTCGACCGCCACCTTATATTGCGGGAAAACCATGTCGAGGCACCCCAAGAAATAACCCTGGTCGTCAAATATGTCGCTATTGAGTTCAGGCTCGGGCAGGCCCGACGTTACCAGCAGTACTCGCGTTGCAGACTCGCGGGGAGACCACGAGTCCTCGCGTACGAGTGAAAGCGCTCGGCGGAGGGTCGCGATGTGCTGCCATCGGCCGAGGGCGACCATCGCGTCTAGCTGCTCAATCGTTGCGAGCGGTGGGACCTTGAAGAGGGAGCGACCGTTACCATTTCGGTGCATTCGAACGAAGTAATCACCGAGCGCGACCAACGATGTG
>JAAZHL010000167.1 GCA_012510755.1 Leucobacter sp. | reverse complement strand
CAGAGAATTCTTTGACGATTGCTAGGCCTTCACCGAGCGGATATTCATCAGCGACGACTCCGTGTACGCGTTTGGCAGCGTCTTCTACACCGAGGTGGAAGAACGCACACACCGCTTCATAAAGCCAAAGCTCCATACTCATTCGTACAATTTGCGCGTGTGTCACACTCTGCATGTCTTCGTTGAAGCCGAGCGCGTATAACACATCAAGCACTTCATCAAGACCAAGGTTGTGCTCGCCGTCTTCACACCAGGGGGTGCCAACTGCGGGTTGTTGCCACACTTCTTCGACCGTCTTCGTCGGAGCGAGCGGCAACACTTCAGGTCTCATGGTGGTCGTCAAAGTCATCACAGTCATCGGCGCAACCCTTTCGTCGTGGTGTGCACCATGATGAGGCATACCTCTGACATTTTGGGCAGGTCGCTTCTCTTTATCGGTTCATTTCACCCGAAGCTGGAGGGTCTAACCACGCGGATAGTGTCGCCTTCGTTGATACGATCAACCCATGAGTGCTCGCGCTGAGGTCGTGCAATTTTGGGATGGTGAGATCGCGAAATGGGTAAACGGTGATCACACGCTCAGCCCAATTCTTGAACAATGGAAGAACTCATATCAAGGTCGCGGGCAAGGTGCGGTCGATCTGAGCGTATTTCCAGAGCCGTATGGCGGGGTTCTCAACGGTGAAACACCGAAGCTGATCATGCTTGGCCTGAACCCTGGTGCGGCTCAGCCTGAGTTTCAGGGTTTGCATGGTTCTTTCACAAACCAGATCAGGTCGAGTAGTTATAGCGAATGGGCCGAGACTGTTCCGTATGCGAGCGCTGAATGGGAGGCTGCCAAAGGTGTCAATACCTATCTGCGCAATCGAGTGACATTTGCGAAACGCCTGCATGCCGACGAACGTGTGGGCGCTGATCGGTTGCTCTTTATGGAATTGTATCCGTTTCACTCGTCGAGGGTGACTGCCTCAATGCATATTCCTTCTGCGGTTCTTGAGCGATTTGTTTTCGCACCTTTGGGTGAAATCGATAGCGAATTCATTTTCGCTTTCGGTAAACCTTGGCAACGGGTTGCGATCATGCTGGGGTTGGGTGAAGGCGAGGTGCTGAGGGCGGCTTGGCAGACGCCGAGCAGGGAGGCTCGTCTGTACCCGCTGAGAAGCGGTCAAACGCTGATTGTGATGAGCCAGTCAGGGTACGCGGGCCCGCCCGGCGCCGAAGACACATCTAAGTTGAGGCGATCACTCAATTTCAGGTGAGTGGGCATGGCTTCGTTCTCAGTAGGCTCACCGCCCGCTCTATTCGTCGAAGTTTGCACCCAGTCCGAAGAATTTCTCGAAAAACTCGCTCAGTAGTCGAATCACTCGCTGTTTCTTCTCACTATGGTTTTTGTCTTTTGAGAAGCGTGACACCGGCGGCAGCACTTTCGTGATCGCGGTGCCCGTGGTGCGCAGTTGCCCTTCACGAAACGCGGCACGAATGAACTTTTCGGTCTCCTCGGGTTTCAGGTTCTCGACCTCAATGATTTGGTCGAGTTCCTTCTCGCGCTGCGCACCAACGTAGGCGCGCCATTCGGCTTCGAGTTCACCTTTCACCGACACCGAGTCGACGAAGTTCTCGATGAGTTCTTTCTTGTTGCGCAGGCTCGGGCTCGAGTCAATCGCACGACTAATTCCGGCACGGAGTTCTTAGTCATCTCCGTCACCGCGTTCTTCGCGGTATTTCTGCACGAGCAGCAGAATGTAGTCGACGTTGATCTCAACTTGTTTGATCAGTTCGATCTCGAAGACAACGTCTTCAACGATCGATTCTTTCTCGCTCGCGACCGCACGCTTGCGTTCGTTCCAAATATCGAGGTAGGTCGACTGGAAATCTTGTTTGTCACGATCAGACAAGATTTCGTCTGCGGCGAAATCGTCAAACGAGGTGAGCACGTTGCGCAGCTTCAAAATCTCGCCATACAGTTTTACAAATGCAACCTGATCTGCTTCACCAACGACCAGTTCGCCTGGCCGGTAGTGTGCCAGCAGTTCGGCGACCTTTTCGGCGTAGTCGTCGTAGTATTCGCGATATGGCTTGAGCAGCACGATGCCTGCCGCGTCCTTATTGCCGAACAAGGCGATCGCGTCATTCGTGGCCTGCTCAAGGTCACGAAAGCACACAATGTTGCCGTATGTCTTCACCGAGTTCAGAATGCGATTCGTGCGTGAATATGCCTGAATCAGACCGTGGCTGCGCAGGTTTTTGTCGACCCATAAGGTGTTGAGGGTAGTGGCGTCGAACCCCGTAAGAAACATGTTGACCACGATCACGAGATCGAGTTCTCGGTTCTTCAACCGCATCGAAATGTCTTTGTAGTAATTCTCGAACTCGACAGCGGAGGTGTTGTAGTTCATGCCGAACATGCGATTGTAGTCTGTGATCGCTGTCTCAAGGAACGAACGGTCATCACCCGTCAGAGCATCAATCTCAAAGCCTTCTTCGCCGAGCAGGCCGTCTTCTGAATCGGGGTTTGCCGCATACGAGAAGATTGTCGCGACCTTCAAACGCTGATCAGGCAGCAGGTCTGCTTGCTGACGCTTGAACTCTTGATAGTAGGTGCGTGCCGCAGTGATCGACGCGGTCGCGAAGATCGAGTTGAATCCGCGCACCCGGCGTTCTCCCAGTGCATACCCTTCAGAGCGTTTCGTCTTCTGATCGAAGTGGTCAAGAATGTACTTCGTCACCTGCGAGACCCTGGCGGATGAGAGCAGCGCGTTCTCGGTATCGATCGCGGAGACTTGCTTGTCGCCGACCGCCCCGACTTTGATGGTGTTGATGTAGTCGATACGAAACGGCAGCACGTTCTTGTCTTTGATCGCATCCACGATCGTGTAGGTGTGCAATTTGTCACCGAATGCTTGCTCGGTGGGTTTCAGCTGCGGGTTGCCGCCACTGCCCGAGTTCTCGGCAAAGATCGGTGTGCCCGTAAATCCGAACAGGTTGTACCGTTTGAATGCTTTGGTGATCGCAGTGTGCATGTCACCGAATTGTGAACGGTGACATTCGTCGAAGATCAACACCACATGGTCGCCATAGACCTGGTGTTGTTTATTACCACTGATGAAGTTTGAGAGCTTCTGAATCGTGGTGATGATGATCTTCTTCGACGGATCTTCAAGCTGCCGTTTCAACACCGCAGTTGAGGTGTTCGAGTTTGCTGAGCCTTTTTCGAACCGGTCGTATTCTTTCATCGTCTGGTAATCGAGGTCTTTGCGATCGACCACAAACAACACCTTGTCTACCGATTCCAGCCGCGATGCCAGCTGTGCCGTCTTAAACGAGGTCAGCGGTTAACCCGAACCGGTGGTGTGCCAGACATAGCCACCTGCCTCACGGGTGCCGAGTGTCTTGTAGTTGGTAGAGATATTGATTTTTGAGAGGATCTGCTCGGTCGCCACAATCTGGTACGGTCGCATCACGAGCAGCAGCCGGTCACTCGTGAGCACACAGTACCGGGTGAGAATATTCAAGATCGTGTGCTTCGCGAAGAACGTCTTCGCGAACGCCATCAGATCGAGGATCGGCTGGTTGCGTGCGTCAGCCCACCACGACGTGAACTCGAAACTGTTCGAGGTTTTCTTCGTGCGACGCGAACCGTGCTGGTCAGCGACGTGCTGGCGGCGGGTGGTGTTCGAGTAGTACTTCGTTTGAGTGCCGTTCGAGATCACAAAGAGCTGCACGTATTCGAAGAGGCCAGAGCCTGCCCAGAAGCTATCGCGCTGGTACCGGTCAATCTGGTTAAACGCTTCACGGATCGGCACCCCGCGACGCTTCAGTTCCACATGCACCATCGGCAGACCGTTGACGAGAATGGTGACGTCATAGCGGTTCGCAAACGACGCACCGCCCTCACCGAGGTCGACCGCGTACTGGTTGATGACCTGCAGTCGGTTGTTGTGGATGTTTTGCTTATCGAGCAAGGTGATGTTCTTCGTTGAGCCATCATCACGAGTCAGCAGCTGCACATGGTCTTCTTGAATGCGCACCGTTTTCTCTACGATGCCGTCTCCGGTAGATGCGATGCGTTCGGTGAAGAACCGCTGCCACTCTGTGTCGGTGAACTCGTACCGGTTCAGTGATTGAAGCTGGGTGCGCAGGTTTGAGACGAGGTCGGCCTCGCTCGTGATCGTGACACGTTCGTAGGCTTGTGATTCGAGTTGGCGAATGAATTCGGTCTCGAGCTGCGACTCGGACTGGTATCGGGTCTCTTGCCGCGGGTCAGGCTCATATTCGACGACAACGGTCGACTCCCCACCGAACGCGATGAGGTCATAGTTCATAGTTGGGCTCATCAGATGCCTTCTGTGATCATACGAATAAGCAATGCGACCATTACGTCTTTTTCTTTGGGGTTGCTCATTGCAACCATGAGTGTGAGGGCAGCGAGCGAGTTGTTTGAAATTCGGCTGGTACCGGCTGAGTCATAGAGCAGACCGTTATTGGCGAGAAAAGTTACGAAGAGCGCCGCAGCGCTGCGCTTATTGCCATCTGAAAGCGGGTGGTCTTTGACGATGAGGTAGAGCAGGTTCGCTGCCTTTTCCTCGACCGTCGCGTATAGTTCTTGACCTCCAAACCCTTGATAAATCACACCGATCACCCCGGCCAAGGCATCACCACGTTCATTACCAAAGAGCGTGTCGTTTGAAAACTCTGAGGCAACATTCGCAATCACTTGCCGAGCCTCAGCTATAGTCAGTTTCCAACCCGGCTCCGTTTGAGGTTTAGCAACAATGTTGCCGTTGTCATAGTCTCGTAACAGTGTGAGGCCGGGTAGGTACTTCGCAACGACGTCTGCAACCCCAGCTACAAGTTCGTCATTCGAGCGTGCGAGAATTTGCACAATTGAACCAAGTTCGGCTAGGCGCACGTTGTTGATTGCATAACCCTGCACAAGGTAGTCGCGCAATCGTTCGGTGGCCCAGATGCGAAACTGAGTTGCAGTCTTGCTTTTCACACGGTAGCCAACCGAGATAATGAGATCTAGGTTGTAGTGAACAATCTCACGTTCTACATTGCGGGAGCCCTCGGTTCGAACTTGTAAAAATTTCTTACAAGTTGCCTCTTCTGCGAGTTCATGTTCACGGTAGACATTGCGAATATGCATCGTAACGTTTTCGCGCGATGTCTCAAAGAGGTCTGCAATCTGTTGCTGGCTCAGCCACACGGTGTCGGCATCTAGTCGCACTTCGACCGATGACGACCCGTCAGCGTGCTGATAAAGCACGACCTTATCTCGGGTTATTTGATCGGAGGAGCTCATGCCCTCCACCTAAGCACCCACCACTGACATTGACTTGCAGCGGCAATACCGGTCATGCTGCCACTTCCAATTCTTTGAAGGTGAGCAGCTCGTCCCGATAGTACTCATACTGCTGACGACGCGCAGCAAGCTCGGCAGGCAAGCCAACACTGAGGTCGTTCACGAGAGCGTCAAACTTGTCT
>JAAZHL010000166.1 GCA_012510755.1 Leucobacter sp. | reverse complement strand
CCGATACGCGGCACGCGCCGCCCAGCAATACGAAATGCCGACGCAAGTTCGATAAGTGCGATGATCACGAGCACGGCAACGAGCAACACGAACACCCAGTAGACCGTGAACAGGCTGACCAAAAAGGCCGCAGCAAAAATGAGTCCGCTGCCTATCGCAAGAAATAAATTGCGACCGGCTTTCTGTTCGATTTTCGCGCTTGTGGCTTCGAACTGAGCCTTCGCCTCACCGAACTGCGAGCGCAACTCTTCGCGCAGTTCGTCACGGCGATCTTGGCTCGGCACAGTTCAGACCTCCAGCAGTTCAGCTTCTTTAAGCTTCAACGACTCGTCGATCTGGTCGGTGAACTGCTTCGTGACACTCTCGAGTTCTTTCTCGGCCCGTGCCACCTCGTCTTCGCCTACCTCGCTCTTCAGCGCATCCAGCGAATCCTTCGCATGACGACGCAGGTTGCGAATCGCCACTCGCGCGTCTTCTGCCTTGGCCTTGACGATCTTGACAAATTCTTTGCGGCGTTCTTCAGTGAGCTCTGGCAGGGTGACACGAATCACATTGCCGTCGTTGCTCGGGTTCGCGCCGAGGTTCGGGGTGTCGCGAATCGCCTGCTCGATGTCTCTCATCGCGCCCTTGTCGTAGGGGGTGATGACCAGACTGCGCGCATCTTGATTCGCAACCGAAGCCAATTGCGGCAGCGGTGTCGGGGTGCCGTAATAGTCGACCAAGACGTTCTGCAACAGCGCTGGGTTTGCACGCCCCGTGCGCACCGTGGCGAAGCCCTCACGGGCAGACTCAACGGCCTTAGTCATTCGATCCTTGACATCAGCGAAGACCTCATCGATCACGGTTGCTCCTTAGTTATGAAGAGGGGATGAAAAAATTCTATCTAGGAGGGGCCGTCAGCTGTGCACTAGAGTGCCAAGACTCTTGCCTTGAATCGCCGCGGTGACGTTGCCGCCAGGCTCCATACCGAATACCCGCATGGGCATTCCGTTATCCATGCAGAGGCTAAACGATGTGCTGTCAACGACTTTCAACCCGCGCACGAGAGCGTCGTTATAGCTGATTTCGCTAATCAGCGTCGCCTCTGGGTTGCGCTTCGGGTCGTCCGTGTACACACCATCGACGCCGTTCTTTGCAACGAGCACCTCATCCGCGTGAATCTCGAGCGCACGTTGCGCCGCAACGGTGTCGGTTGAGAAGTATGGCAGGCCTGCTCCCGCGCCAAAGATCACCACACGCCCCTTCTCAAGGTGACGTATGGCGCGCAGCGGAATATAGGTCTCTGCGACCTGTGTCATCGTGATCGCAGACTGCACACGGGTCTCTACACCCGCCTGTTCAAGAAAGTCTTGCAAGGCGAGCGCGTTCATGACTGTGCCCAGCATGCCCATGTAGTCGGCTCGTGCACGGTCCATGCCGCGCTGTGAAAGCTCTGCACCTCGAAAAAAGTTGCCGCCGCCGACAACGATCGCAACCTCAGCGGAGTCGAGCCCGGCAGCGATTTCTCTTGCGATCTGACTGACCACATCGGGGTTCACCCCAAGGGTGCCGCCACCAAAGGCCTCACCCGAAAGTTTGAGCAATACGCGCCGCTTGCGGGGGGTCGTCATCTCTGGTCTCCTTGTATATCTCGGGGGCTGTCATCAGCCTAGGGCACGACAAGAGCCCGGGTCGAACAACGACCCGGGCTCTTCATCATTAAATTATGCGCCGACCTTGCCTCGAGCAAAGCCCGTCACAGTGATTCCGGCTGCCTCAGCAACCTTGGCCACTGAACGCTTCTCGCTATCAAGAGCGTGCTCTTGCTCGTTCAAGACGATTTGCTTGAAGAATGCGTTGAGTCGACCCTCGATGATCTTTGGCAGCGCAGCCTCTGGCTTGCCCTCGTTCTTCGAGATCTCGGTGACGATGTCACGCTCTTTGTCCACGTCTTCTTGCGGCACCTCTTCACGATTCACGTAGAGAGGCTCAGCGAACGAAATGTGCTGCGCGATGCTGGTAGCAACCTTCTCGTCGTCGCCTTCGTAACCGACCACCACACCGATCTGCGGGGGCAGATCTTTTGAGGTGCGGTGCAGGTACACAGCAGTCTGAGGCGCATCAACAACGACCACGCGGCGAAGCACAATGCGCTCGCCAATGATGGCTGACTCGTCAGTGATGGTTGACTCGACAGTGCCGTTCTCGAGCGGCGCAGCGAGCGCCTCTTCAAGGTTCTTCGCGCCTGCTGCCGCAATTGCTTCGAGCACCTTGTCACCGAGTGCCAAGAACTTCTCGTTCTTCGCGACGAAGTCGGTCTCGCAGGCAAGCTCGATCAACGCAGCTGAACCTTCGCGTTGCACGACAGCGACCAGGCCCTCGCTCGCTTCGCGCCCCTCGCGCTTAGCGACACCCTTCAGGCCCTTGAGGCGCAAAATCTCGATGGCCTTTTCGATGTCACCATCGGCCTCGATCAGCGCGTTCTTGCTGTCAAGCATGCCAGCGCCCAAACGCTCGCGAAGCTCTTTGATGGCAGCCATGCTTACTGCAGCCATGTATGACTCCTTCTTGTGTCAACCCGCCTGCGTTGCAGGTGCGGGTGCTACGGGTGGTACGTGTTACTCAGCAGCTTCGGTCTTGGCAGCAGCTTGGACCTCCACAGCAGCGGTCTCAGCCTCGTCGGTCTTAGCCTCTGCGTTGAGCAATTCAACTTCCCACTCAGCGAGTGGCTCTGCGGCGTCGCCTTCAGCCGGCTTCTGGTGGCGCTCCATGAGGCCCTCAGCTGCCGCATCAGCGATCACACGCGTCAGCAGCGCAACCGAACGAATTGCATCGTCGTTGCCAGGAATCGGGTAGGTGACCTCGTCTGGGTCACAGTTGGTGTCGAGAATTGCGATCACCGGAATGCCCAGCTTCTTTGCCTCGTCAATAGCGAGGTGCTCTTTCTTGGTGTCAACCACCCAGAGAGCTGAAGGGGTCTTGGTCATGTGACGAATACCACCGAGCGACTTCTGCAGCTTGTCAAGCTCGCGCTTCTTGAGCAGCAGTTCCTTCTTGGTGAAGCCGCTGGTGCCGCCTTCGTAATCGAGCTGTTCAAGCTCTTTCATGCGCTCGAGGCGGCCGGTGACGGTCTGAAAGTTTGTGAGCAGCCCACCGAGCCAGCGCTGGTTCACGTAGGGCTGGTTGACGCGGTCTGCCTGCTCAGCAATTGCTTCTTGAGCCTGCTTCTTCGTGCCCACGAAAAGAATGGTGCCACCGCGAGCCACGGTGTTCTTCACGAACTCGTAGGCCTGATCGATGTAGGTGAGCGACTGCTGCAGGTCAATGATGTAAATGCCAGAACGCTCGGTGAAGATGAATCGCTTCATCTTTGGGTTCCAGCGACGGGTCTGATGCCCGAAATGTACGCCACTATCGAGCAGCTGGCGAATTGTTACGACGGCCATAGCCGTTCTCCTTTTCTGCACACTGCAGAACAGCATGCGAATTGCGGTTATCTTTCGCAGGCGGAATGCCCCGAAACCTAGTGCCCTCGTTTCACACCACTCCTGAGAGACCGTTGGCGTTCGACGATGCGTGGGCACGCGAAGTCACCTCTTTCGAGATGCTTGACTAGTTTAGCATCACAATGGCCACAGTTTGTCGCTCACAGACCGGCAATATTGGCTGAACATCGGTTGGCCTGTGCATATCGAGTGTTCGCGACGTCCTTCATGCGAGCCTGAGCACATGTACTCACTGCTACTGCGCTGGCTGTCACTCATGTCGCTCATCATCACGGTGACAACGTCTTCGTTCTCGACGCGATCTGAATCGTGGCTGCCGCCGCTGCATGAACCGCTGCAGGTGCAACGCACATTCGACCTTTCACAGGGCGAATATCAGGCTGGCCACCGCGGCATAGATCTGCAATCCCGCCCGGGCACCATGATTCGCTCACCCGTTGCGGGCACGGTGAAGTTCGTGGGTACGGTCGCACAGAAACCGGTGCTGACCATCGAGGTCAACGCACACACACTGTTGTCATTCGAACCGATGACGAGTGATCTACGCGCGGGAGACCGTGTTGCCCGGGGCCAACCCATCGGGCAAGTCTCAGCTGGCGGGCACTGCGAGAACCGCTGTTTGCATATTGGTGTGCGAATCCATGGAGAGTACGTGAACCCACTGCGATTCTTTTGGGCGAAGCCGGTGCTGTTGCCGTGGTGAGGGTCACTTGCGCTGCGCAAATGCGGTCGTATACAGGCACACGCTCGCGGCAGTCGCCAGATTCAACGATTCAGCCTTGCCAAACAGAGGCAGACGCAACACACGGTCAGCGAGTTGCCGGTCGGCAGCGGTCAGGCCATGCGCCTCGTTACCAAACACCCACGCAACAGGGTCGCGAAGAAACTCGGCATCAGTCTGCAAGTCGTCACCGTGCACGTCTGCGGCAAACACTGAGAGGCCGGCGCCATGCGCGGCTTGCACCGCATCGTCAAGCGTTGCCGTCTGCACCACAGGAAGGTGAAACAGTGAACCGGTCGTCGCGCGAACCACCTTGGGATGCCAAGGGTCAATGCTTGCACCGGCGAATACCACCGCATCGGCTCCTGCCGCATCGGCCGCTCGCAGCACCGCACCAGCATTACCGGGGTCGCGCACCTCGTGCAGCACCGCTACCAACCGAGCACCCTCAAGCGCAGTGGTCAGGGGCACCTCAGCCATCTCAGCTACCGCGAGCACCCCCTGCGGCTGCACCGTCTCTGCCATAGCTGCCAGTACCGCGTCAGTGACGCGCTCAACGTCAACCTGTGCGTCGTCAGCCAACCGGTCGATCTCGAACTGCCA
Organism: Leucobacter sp.; assembly: GCA_012510755.1. Taxonomy (GTDB): domain Bacteria; phylum Actinomycetota; class Actinomycetes; order Actinomycetales; family Microbacteriaceae; genus Leucobacter. The sequence goes on along the minus strand of JAAZHL010000166.1, from coordinate 1,167 downwards.
CGCCTCGCTGCCCATGGTCGCATAGACGATTTTGGCCTGAGCCGGCGCATGCAGCAACAGCTCTCGCACAGCCTGTGGCCCCTCGACCAGAAAGTGCCGTTCGGCGAGGCGATCCTTTTTACGCGCGAGCGCTGCCACCCGCCTTACGCGCGGGGCCTTCGGGTTCTCAAGCACGTCTCTGACCTCATTCTTCGCTCACAAACAACAGGGGCCGACCGCCATACCGGTGGTCGACCCCTGTCGAAAATTCTGTTCAACGAACCTGTTGCTTATGCAGCTTTCGGTGCGTTTACGTCTTCGGGCAGAGCAGCCTTCGCGACCTCAACCAGTGCGGCGAACGACGCCGGCTCGTTGGTAGCAAGCTCACTCAGCATGCGACGATCGACCTCAACGCCTGCAAGGCCAAGCCCCTGAATGAAGCGGTTGTAGGTGATGCCGTTCGCACGCGCGCCAGCGTTGATGCGCTGAATCCAGAGGCGTCGAAAATCGCCCTTCTTCTTGCGACGGTCGTTGTACGAGTAGACGAGCGAGTGAATGACCTGCTCTTTTGCCTTACGGTACAGACGTGAACGCTGCCCACGGTAGCCCTCAGCGCGCTCAAGGATTACGCGACGCTTCTTGTGGGCATTGACGGCCCGCTTTACTCTTGCCATTTCAGTTCTTCCTTATAAGTCTTTACGTTTCGGGGCTGATTATCGAACCAGCAGCTTCTTGGCTTGCTTCACGTCACCGGCGGCGAGCACCTGGTCAGCGTTCAGACGACGCTTACGCTTTGACGCCTTTACCTCGAGGTTGTGACGCATACCGGCCTGCTGCTTCATCAGCTTGCCGCTGCCAGTTACTTTGAACCGCTTCTTCGCACCCGAGTGGGTCTTCTGCTTGGGCATCTCTATCTCCTTGTTGTGGTGCGCGTCGCCGGGGCGACAACGTCTCGTGCGGCCGCAAGGGCCGTGGGTCTTACTCGGCCGAAGCTTCGTCGCCCTTGTCTTGGCGGCGGCTAGCCTTCTCTTCGGCGCGGCGGGCATTCTGCTCAGCCTTCGCCTCGCTCTTGTGCTTCAACGGCGCAATCACCATGACCATGTTTCGGCCGTCGATGCGCGGCGAGCTCTCAACCGAGCCAAACTCAGCGCTGTCTTCTGCAAGCTGCTGCAGCAAACGCCCGCCCAT
>JAAZHL010000418.1 GCA_012510755.1 Leucobacter sp. | reverse complement strand
TTGTTACCATAATCGCTATACAGGCCTTCTTTTAACGGTCGATTGAACTGTTCAACGATCTTGGTGTACAAGTCAGGATTCTGTTCTGCCACCTTCTTGAGCTCACCAAGGATTTTCTTTACCGATGCGTTCCTAATATTGGTCATGAACTTGTTCTGCTGCAGGATTTCACGGCTCACATTGAGCGGCAGATCCTCGCTGTCGATCACGCCGCGTACGAAACGCAAGTACGTCGGGAGCAATTCTTTTTCATCATCGGTGATGTACACTCGTTTTACATAAAGTTTCACACCGGGTTTGTAATCGGCATGGTACAGATCAAACGGGGCTTTGGCGGGAATGAAAAACAACGTGGTGTAGTTGTTCGCCCCTTCGGCCTGGGTGTGGATATAGTACAACGGGTCATCGGTATCATAGGTCGAGCTTTTGTAAAATTCGTTGTAATCTTCGGGTTTGAGCTCACTCTTGCTTCTTCTCCATAATGCCGCGGCACTGTTAATCTGTTCAACCTTGTGCGTCGTTCCCTTTTTCTTTCCCTTGTCATCATAATCGTCTTGGTCATAGGCCAAGAAAATCGGGAACGCGATATGATCCGAATAGCGTTTCACCAACCGTTCAAGTGTCCACCGATTAGCGTATTCGGCACCTTCTTCATTGAGATAGAGTAACACTGTTGTTCCTTGGCTTTCCCTTTCAGCTTCTTCGAGGGTGAACGAACCCTTGCCGTCGCTAGACCATTTCCATGCTTGGTCGCTCCCAGCTCTCTTACTAATCACTTCCACCTTGTCAGCGACCATGAAGCTGGAATAGAACCCGACGCCGAACTGACCGACGAGGTTCGAATCTTTTTTCTGGGCTTCGGTCAGATTGTTCAGGAAATTACGGGTACCGGATCTCGCGATCGTACCAAGATCTTCTGCAAGTCCGTCATGATCCATTCCAATACCATTGTCACTGACAGTCAGAGTCTTCTGGTCACCGTCAATAAATGTGATATCGATTTTTGGGGTGAATGAAAGGGTTTTCAGTGCTTCGTCAGTCAGTGTCAGGTACTTGAGTTTATCCAAAGCATCCGATGCATTTGAAATCAGTTCCCTCAAGAAAATTTCCTTGTGTGAATAGAGGGAATGAATGATTAAGTGAAGTAGTTCGGTCACTTCTGTTTTGAATTTTTTTCGTTCCATGAGTTCCTCCGGATTGTGTGGTTCACACGATAACATAGTGAAATTTCGGCCATTCGGCAATCGCTTATTATAGTATACAAGCTTAACAAATCTCTATTGTTGGGGTATGCTTGATCATGCAGTTTTCGCAACCGGCCACAGCAAGGGCTATCAATAGATTGAGAGTACTCAACATCATTGCCAAACATCAAGGCCTGTCACGGGCAGATGTCGCCCGGGATTTGGCATTGAATAAAGTCTCTACATCGGAAATCGTTGACAAACTCGTAGAAGAAGGAATGGTTGAAGAGACTGGAAGAAGACAAACCGGAGCCGGTCGACCACCTACGCAACTGGCAATCCTAAAAGATGCAAAAGCAGTAATTTCCATAGATGTGGGGATTCGAAACACTAGTGTCGCTTTGGTGAATATGGCCGGAGATATTCTTCGATACGAGCGCTATCCGACCGAAGTGAAACCTGCTCCTGAGGTACTGACCGCAACCATCATAAGAAATGCGAATAAAATACTGGCTAGGATGAAAGATCCTTCAATCATTGCAGGAATGGCAGTTTCGCTTAACGGAACGATAGAACCGGCAACCGGAACGGTACTGTCGATACCTCACTGGGAGTGGGAACATGTACCTTTGAACGTTGCCTTAAGCCGACATATACAATTTCCGGTGATAGTCGAAAACAATGTGAAGGCGATGGTAACGGGAGAACGCTGGTTTGGTTCTATCAAAGATTCGCATTCGCTGTTTTATATCAACTGGGGCGAACACATAGGAGCTACTTGGGTAACCGACGGGAATGCCGTGAAAAATGACTGCCAATTCGGTCACCTTCCAATCGCCCGCACAGGACTATGCAGATGCGGGGCAATCGGATGTCTTGAGACTATTGCAGCGGGATGGGCATTGGCCGCACAAGGCTCGGCCCATACGAATGAGCAAGATATTACGGTAAAACAACTCTGCGGAAGGGCACAGTTCGATCCATTTATCGATGCTCTTATCAGAAAAGCATGCGATGCGATGGCCAATGCATTCATACACGCCGCAGCGATCCTTCGTCCCGATGAGATCCTCATCGGGGGAGGAATCTCAGCACTACCGGAACCCTACATGCAAAGCATCATCGATACCTTCAATCAACGAGCTTCAAAAAGGATCAGTTCGTCGACGATAGTGAGAAAAGCTTCCCTTGGAGACAGAGCCGGACTCTTGGGTACTGCAGCAGTAGCCCTGGATGAATTCATCTTCAGAAGAACACTATTAGAACAACTGTCCATGCATGGATCGATTGCCAGAAATTAGCCATAACCACAAAATCAAAAAAAACCGCTGTCCCCGACCAGGGGAGAGCGGCACCTCCTTCAGACTATAAGGAGCGACCTTATGTCCATGCATCCCAGCGTAGCTTCCGCCCTACGCCAGAGCAACCATCGAATAGAATTATTACATGCTTTCCTTCACTTAAAAAGTCTTTTTTTTCAAAGTCACCAAAATAATGTAACCTTTTTTAAAAAAATTAAAAAGCTCACGAAACCGGGTGCTCATGTATAAGGAAAAAGGGTGATTAATTGGAGCTTAAGGCAATGGTAACTGTTGAATTGTAGGCATCGGATGGCGGAGCCAGCGCAACTGCAGCCTCCCCAGCCGCTGTAAGTCTAAAAGCAACCTTTCTTGTGATAGTATTCAGACCAGCAGCCATAGTGAGAGCTGTCGTAGCGGCTGTTGCCTTAACTGTTGATGTATCGGGATCTGGAACTTCGTCAATTTCAAGAATTTCATAGGCGAGCAGATTAACACCATCATCAACCTTAGCAAGCTGACTATAGGTGTAGGTAACAGTGTAACCAGCATTTAAAACTTGGTTCGTTGCTGTCATGGTCCATGATCCAATCTGAACACCAACGCCATCAGATTGAACTGTAGCATTATTTTTCAAGTCCACACGACCATATTCGATTCCATTTACCACGAAGTTCACTGTTCCATCACCGATAAGACCATACACATTCAAAGAACCCGAGTAATTTGGATCTGCAAAAGCACTTGTTGCAACCAAAGCAACCAAAATAACTAGAACCAAAAATTTTTTCATATATTATGCCCCC
>JAAZHL010000165.1 GCA_012510755.1 Leucobacter sp. | reverse complement strand
TCAGCCATCTTGTGGGTGTCTTCACGACGCTTCACCGCGGCGCCGAGGCCGTTCGATGCGTCGAGAATCTCATTGGTGAGGCGGTCGGTCATCGTGTTTTCACGACGAGCCTTCGCGTAGCTGGTCAGCCAGCGCAGTGCCAACGTGTTGGCACGGTGCGGCTTGACCTCGACGGGCACCTGGTAGGTGCTGCCGCCGACGCGGCGTGAACGAACCTCAAGTGTGGGGCGCACGTTGTCGAGCGCCTTCTTGAGTACGGTCACTGCGTCTTGACCTGACTTGTCGGCAACGTTCGAGAGCGCGCCGTAGACGATGCGCTCTGCGAGGCTCTTGTTGCCGTGAAGCAAGATCTTGTTGACAAGCTGGCTGACTACGGGCGAGCCGTAGACCGGGTCAGCAACGACGGGGCGCTTGGGTGCTGGTCCTTTACGAGGCATTACTTCACCTTCTTTGCACCGTAGCGGCTGCGAGCCTGCTGACGGTCCTTGACCGCCTGCGTGTCGAGCGCGCCGCGCACGATCTTGTAACGAACACCGGGAAGGTCTTTCACACGACCGCCGCGCACGAGCACCATCGAGTGCTCCTGCAGGTTGTGGCCCTCACCTGGAATGTAGGCGGTGACCTCGGTTCCGTTCGAAAGCTTCACACGGGCGACCTTACGCATCGCCGAGTTTGGCTTCTTCGGGGTGGTGGTGTACACACGAGTACACACACCGCGCTGCTGGGGGTTCGCTTTCAGCGCAGGAGCCTTGGTCTTTGAGACCTTCGGCGTGCGCCCCTTGCGAACCAGCTGCTGAATAGTAGGCACTGATTCTCCTTGTTACTCCTGCACGGTGACAGGAATGCTTCATTGTGCGAGCATTCGCGACCACTCGCGTGGCCACTGACCTGCTGCTAGCTCGTGAAAGCTAGCGGGTGCAGGTATGCCGTGGGGGTGTGGGCGAGGCCCATTGACCCATCTGGCGACTCCCTCTTCGCTCGCCGCGCACGACAAACGACGGTGGAACACACCAAGCATCAACTATACGTCGTGCAAGTTGTGTTTTGCAATATGAATATCAGCTCACGATCAGAGCGAGCACCGCGTCACCGTATCGCTCGAGTTTTGCCTGCCCAATCCCCGTAATTTCGAGCAGCCTCTCGGGTGTGGTCGGCCGGTGCACGGCCAGCGCGCGCAGGGTCACATCGCCGAACACCACATAGGGCGGCACCCCCTGGGTGCGCGCCTCATCGAGCCGCCACTCACGCAGCGTTTCGAAGAGTTGCTGCTGCTCGTCGCTGAGGTCTGCGGCCGCGTTCTTTTTGGCCGAGGATCGCGTCGCCCCGCTACGTGTCGCCACTTCTTCGCGCATCATCACCTGCTGCTCGCCCCGCAGCACGGGCTTCGCTGCTTCGGTGGGAACAAGCACGCCCCACTCCCCCTGACTTTCAAGCAGCCCGGTCGCGAGCAGGTGCCGCACGAGGCCGCGCCACTGCTGCACCGACAGGTCGTCACCGATACCCCAGGTTGACAACTCGTTGAGTCGCAGCTGTCTGACGCGTTCAGAGTCGGTGCCGCGCAGCACATCGATATGTTGCCCGGCGGCGAAGGTTCGCCCGCGTTCTTTGCCGGTGCGCAGAATCGTCGACAGCATCTTTTGGGCAGGGGTGGTCGCGTCCCACAGTTTCGGTGGGTCGAGGCAGACGTCACAGTTTGCGCAGCCGCCAACCCCTTCGGGTGGAGATGCTGCGATCTGCTGCGCGGCCGCAGCAGGACGGGAAGAGCCTTCACCAAAGTAGTTCAGCAAGAATCGTCGACGGCACTGCGTGGTCTCGCAGAGGGCGAGCATGTGTTGCAGGTGTGCCAGCTGGTTGCGTTTCGCCGCGGCATCGCCATCTGATCCCTCTATGAATTGACGCTGCTGCACCACGTCTGCAAGCCCATACGCCATCCATGCCTGCGCGGGCTCACCATCGCGGCCAGCGCGGCCCGTTTCTTGGTAGTAGCCCTCGACTGACTTCGGCAGGTCGATATGCGCGACAAACCGCACATTGGGTTTGTCGATGCCCATGCCGAACGCGATCGTGGCCACGACCACCACGCCCTCTTCTTGCAAGAACCTGGTCTGCGCAGACAGGCGCTCGGCCGCGGGCATTCCCGCGTGATAGGCGACCGCGTCAATGCCTGCCTCACGCAACCAGGCCGCAGCCTGTTCAACCCGTTTGCGGCTCAAAGCGTACACAATGCCAGCATCACCCGCATGCTCGTCACGAATGAACCGAACCAGTTGCTGCCGCACCTGGCCCTTAGGTTCGATGCGATAGCGAATATTTGGCCGGTCAAAGCTCGACACGAAATGTCGCGCTTGCTCGAGGTGCAGCCGTTCCGTGATCTCGCGGTGCGTCGCCGGGGTAGCCGTCGCGGTCAGCGCGATGCGCGGCACGTCGGGCCATTCTGCCGCGAGCGCACCCAACCGCAGATAGTCGGGGCGAAAATCATGACCCCACTGCGACACACAGTGGGCCTCGTCGATGGCGAAGAGCGCAATGCGGCCCTTGCGCAACAGTTCGATCGTGCCGGGTGCGGCGAGCCGCTCTGGGGCCAGGTAGAGCAGATCGAGCTCACCCGCCAGGTAGGCGCGCTCGGTGGCTGCGCGATCCTCGACCGACATTGTCGAGTTGATTGCAGCCGCACGCACCCCGGCGAGTCTGAGCGCCGCAACCTGATCATGCATGAGCGCGACGAGGGGCGAAAGCACAACCCCGGTGCCCTCGCGCACGAGCGCCGGCAGCTGATAGCAGAGCGATTTGCCGCCGCCCGTGGGCATCAGCACGACCGCGTCGCCGCCGCCGATCACCTGCTGCACGATCGCTTCTTGGTCACCCCGAAATGAGTGGTAACCAAACACGTCGGCGAGCACTGCGCGGGCCTCTACAGCTGTCATTGCTGCGTGTTGCTCACTCTCGACAAGTGCTGCGGCGCGGGTCAGCCACGCCCTGGCTCACTGGTGTCGCCAGCTTCGCCGGGCTCGCTTGTGCCAGCAGGCTCGCTCGTACCAGCAGGTTCGGCCGCACCGTGGTCGTCAGCCGAGCCTTCGCCGCCGAGGTGCGCCGCAGCGCTGCCCGCGGCATCGCCCGTTTGCGCCGCCTGCATCGCGGCCACTTCGGGGGCCAGCTCATCTTGAATATCTGATCGGTTCTTGGCGCGGCGCAGTCGACGCATCAGGTCAAAGCCCAGTAAGAACACGGCAATTGACAGTGCAGCAACCACCCAAAAACTGTCGGCGAAGCCGGTGCCCATGGTCGCATCAATCGACTCCTCGTCAGCTGCCACCACAATCTGTGCCTGCTGCGCGATGCTCGAAACCACTGTGGCGAAACTCATGCTGACTCCTCGTCAATGCCTTGAAACAAATCTGACTCAAACTCGTCTGTCACGACCCGCGACTCAGCGAGGCGGTAATCTTCAAACGGCCACGCCTCGCGCTGCAGTTCATTCGGCCAGAAAAAGAACGAACTATCGGGCGCCACCTGGCTCGCGTGTGCACGTAGCGCCTCATCGCGCCGCTCAAAGAATCGGCCCACCTCAACCCTGGTAGTGACATCGTTTGGCCGACTCTCAAAGCGCTCGACCATCGCCTCAAACTGGGCAATGAGCGGTGAGTCGGGCTCGCGTTCACGTAGCTTCTCGTAGACCCGCATCATGCGCTCAGGGTTGAAGATCGATTCGTAGTACAACTTTGAGATCTGCCAGGGTGCACCGGCGTCGGGAAATGCTTCGGGGTCACCTGAGAGATCCCAGGCGAGCTTCGAAATCTCGTGGCAGCGAATATGGTCGGGGTGTGGGTACCCGCCACGCTCGTTGTAGGTAACCATCACGTGGGGTTGAAACTCACGCACCAACCGCACCAGCGCCTCTGCCGACACAGTGGCATCGATGTCGGCGAAGCTGTTCTTCGTCACACCAACACCCTCAGGC
>JAAZHL010000164.1 GCA_012510755.1 Leucobacter sp. | reverse complement strand
GCGAGGCACTGTTTCTGGTGCAACGCATTCGAGATGAGGCCCATCGTTTCGCCCTGACGTTTCAGCGGCAGCGTCGCAGCACCTCGCTCACCAGCCAGCTTTCTGAAGTTGCTGGCCTGGGTCCCAAGCGGGTGCAGGCGCTCTTGCGGCACTTTGGTTCGGTTGCCAGGGTGCGTGCTGCGAGCGAGGCGGAGATTGCTGCGGCGCCGGGGATCGGCCCGCAACTTGCGACCCTCATTTCGGAAAGGCTGCGCAACCTGCAAGAGGCCGCCGAACGGCCAACCTCCCTTGGGGTGGGCGCTAAGCTAGAGGCAAAGAGCGACGGCACCGCGCAACGAGAGGACACACCGTGAACGAGCAGGCGACGGGTCAGGAGATTCTGATCGTCACCGGTATGTCAGGCGCCGGGCGAAGCACGGTGGCGAACGCGCTCGAAGACCTCGGTTGGTATGTGGTTGACAATCTTCCGCTCGCAATGCTGAAGACCCTCGCAGACATGGCTGACCGATCTGGTGGAGCCCTGCCGCGCATTGTCGCGGTGATTGATGTGCGCGGGCGTGACCTCTTTGAAGATATTCAGCACACCGTCGAGAACTTGCGTGAAACGGCAACCGTTCGCGTGGTGTTTCTCGATGCCACCGACGATATTTTGGTACGCCGATATGAGTCTGTGCGCCGACCACATCCGCTGCAGCAATCAGCGGGCAGCCTGATCGATGGCATTCGGCTCGAGCGAGAGCGCCTGCAAGAACTGCGTGCGTCGAGTGACGTAGTGATCGACACCTCTCGTTATAACCCGCACGAGCTTTCAACCGCGACGCGTGAACTCTTCAGCGATGAAGATACCCCGGGCCTGCAGCTGTCAGTGATGAGTTTCGGGTACAAGTACGGTGCACCGACCGATGTCGATCTGATCGCTGACATGCGCTTTCTGCCAAACCCGTTCTGGGAAACCGACCTACGCGCGCTCACAGGTGTCGATGCCGAGGTCAAGGACTTTGTGCTGAGCCGTGAGGGCGCCATGGAGTTTCTCGAAAACTACGTCGCTGCGCTTGAACCCATGTTTGCTGGTTTTCAACGCGAGAACAAGCGACATGTCTCGCTCGCTGTTGGTTGCACTGGCGGCAAGCATCGCTCGGTCGCCATGGCTCGTGAACTCGCAGACCGACTCGCAGCTTTGCCCGGCGTGAGCGTGAGCCTGCGCCATCGAGATCTCGGCCGAGAGTAGCGAGCAGCTTCGCTGCATTGCCGAGTCTTACCCCCATTCGAAAGGAATACGATTGCCCTCGACCCCTGACGTGAAGAACGAACTAGTACGTGTGCAGGCCCAACATGTAGGTGAACGCATGTCAGAGCTTGCAGCAGTTCTTCGTCTGGCCGGTGGCCTCCACACCATCTCGGGCCGAATCGCTCTCGAAGCCGAACTGCACACGCCTGCCATCGTGCAGCGGGTGCGCAAAGACCTGGCCGAGCTTTACGGCGTGCGTTCAGAAGCAAAGCAGATGCCCGCTGCATCGACGAGGCCAGGCTCGCCGCAGTTCGTCGTTCGCGTGTTAGACGGTGAGACGCTTGCCCGACAGCTCGGTTTGCTCGACCAGAAACGTCGCCCGATTCGGGGTCTACCGAATCGACTGACCACTGGGTCGCCTGGTGAATTGGCTGCCATTTGGCGGGGTGCATTTCTTGCACGAGGATCAGTCACCCCTCCCGGCCGCTCAGCGAGTCTTGAAATCGTGTGCCCGACGAACGAAGCCGCAATGGCATTGGTCGGGGCTGCGGGCCGCATCGGGGTGCACTCGAAGAGCCGCGAGATTCGCGGGCAGCACAAGGTGCTCATCCGTGATGGTGAAGCGATTGGTCACATGCTCGGCCTGATTGGCGCGACCGAGTCACAGACCAAATGGGAAGAGCTTCGCAAGGCACGTGAGACGCGCAACACTGCAAATCGACTCGTGAACTTTGACGACGCAAACCTTCGTCGTAGTGCGCAAGCCTCGGTGGCGGCCTGTGCCCGTGTCGAGCGGGCCCTTGAGATTCTTGGCGACAAGGTTCCTGAGCACTTGCGCTATGCAGGGGAGCTGCGTCTGCCCCACCGAGACGCCAGCCTTGACGAACTTGGCGCGAAGGCCGAACCCCCCTTGACAAAGGATGCGATAGCTGGGCGCATTCGAAGGCTGCTGGCGTTGGCCGATAAATCTGCTGTTCAACAGGGAATCCCCGGTACGGATGCGAACCTGCCTGACGAACTCGACAGCCTGTAAGCCGGGCACGAACCCGAAAGGCTGATGCGCTCGGGTGAAGAGGGTGCCCAAACACTAGACTGAACATGCCATTGTGCAACGGTTGATTGAAGGAGAAACTGATGTCCGCATACACTCTGCCCGAACTGCCCTACGACTATGCAGCGCTTGAACCGCATATCAGCGGCAAGATCATGCAGCTGCACCACGACAAGCACCACCAGGCTTATGTGACCGGTGCGAACACGGCTCTTGAACAGCTTGCTGAGGCACGCGACACCGGTAACCTTGCCGCTGTCAACAAGCTCGAGAAAGACCTCGCGTTTAACGTTGGCGGGCATGTCAACCACACCGTATTTTGGAACAACCTGTCGCCTGAGGGTGGCGAGCGCCCCGAGGGTGAGCTGGCAGCCGCGATCGATGAGTACTTCGGTTCGTTTGACAAGTTCCAGGCGCATTTCACCGCGACCGCAATGGGTGTGCAGGGCAGCGGTTGGGCCGTGCTCGCCTGGGATGCGCTCGGTCAGCGTGCCAATGTGGTGCAGCTGTTTGATCAGCAGGGCAACTTGCCGGCTGGCACTGTTCCGCTCTTGATGCTCGATGTGTGGGAGCACGCCTACTACCTCGACTACCTGAATGTCCGTGCCGACTATGTCAAGGCATTCTGGAACATCGCGAACTGGCAAGATGTGGCCAAGCGCTTTGAGGCAGCACGCACACAGACCGCGGGCCTCATCTAAATTCACGTCTGAATTTACTCCACCGCCACGACGAAGGGAACCTACCTCGCTATGCGCACGCTTGAATCACTCGGTGATTTGCGATCAAAGACCGTGGTCATTCGATGTGATCTGAATGTGCCGCTCGAAGACGGCGTCATCACTGATGATGGCCGAATTCGCGCCTCACTGACGACCATCCGTGAGTTGCATGAGGCTGGTGCCAGGCTCGTGGTAGTGAGCCATCTGGGGCGCCCCGCGGGTGTCCCAGATGGCAAGTACTCGCTAGCGCCGGTTGCTGTTCGCATGGCCGAACTGCTCGGTATGCCGGTGCGCTTTGTCGGCGAGACGGTCGGAGACACGGCCACTGCTGCACGGAATTCTCTTGGCGACGGCGACATTGTGCTGCTTGAAAATCTGCGTTTCAATGCCGCAGAAACAAGTAAAGATGATGACGAGCGAGCGGCTTTCGCCCAGCAGATCGCAGCAGGTGCTGACGCGTTTGTGAGCGACGGTTTTGGTGTGGTGCACCGCAGACAAGCGAGTGTGACCGATCTCGCACAGGCACTTCCGAGTGCCGCCGGGCGATTGGTCGAGGCCGAACTCGGTGTCTTGCAACGCCTCACTGACTCGCCCGAACGCCCCTACACCGTCGTACTCGGCGGGTCAAAAGTGAGTGACAAGCTGGGCGTGATTTCACATCTGCTTGAACGCGTCGACACGCTGCTGATTGGCGGTGGCATGCTCTTTACGTTCTTGGCAGCGCAGGGGCACAGCGTCGGCTCAAGCCTGCTGGAGCGCGAACAACTCGAGACCGTACGAGGCTACCTAGACGAAGCAGAACGGCGCGGCGTGCGCATCGTGCTGCCTACCGACGTCATGGTCGCAGAGGCGTTCTCAGCAGATGCTGCCCACGAGGTGGTAGCAGCCACCGCTATTGAGTCGAGCAGCTTCGGGACCGCAGCGATGGGGCTCGATATCGGGCCCGAGAGCGCGAACGAATTCGCGCAGGCCATTCG
>JAAZHL010000163.1 GCA_012510755.1 Leucobacter sp. | reverse complement strand
CTGTTACCCGTACAGCTTCACTCGAGCGCATCACCAGCGAGTCACAAATCCAGCTGAGCCTGAATCTTGACGGTACCGGCACCGCAGACGTTGAGACTGGTGTGCCGTTCTTCGACCACATGCTCACCGCGTTTGCTCGTCACTCGCTCACTGATCTGACGGTGAAGGCTCAGGGGGACGTGCACATCGACATCCATCACACGGTTGAAGATACCGGCATTCTGCTGGGGCAGGCTCTGCTTGAAGCTTTAGGTGACAAGCGGGGGATCAGCCGATATGGTGATGCACTCGTGCCACTTGATGAAGCGCTTGCTCAAGCCGTGGTCGACATCTCTGGGCGGCCGTACCTCGTGCACAGTGGTGAACCCGCGGGGTTTGAGTTTCACCTCATCGGTGGACATTACACGGGCAGCATGGTGCGTCACTTTTTTGAGGCACTCGTGCTCAACGCCCGGCTGACTGTGCACCTTCGCTTGATCGAAGGGCGTGACCCACACCACATTGCTGAAGCAGAGTTCAAAGCCTTCGCGCGGGCGTTTCGGCAGGCCAAGTCGCTTGATCCTTTGATCACCGGCATCCCAAGCACTAAGGGAGCCTTGTGAGCGCAGATACCGCAGCTCGAAAGACTGTGGCTGTGCTCGACTACGGTTCGGGCAACGTGCACTCAGTAGTCAAAGCGGTGGAAACCGCTGGGGCCTCTGCGGTGCTCACTGCAGACCCCGAGATCGTGCTGCAAGCTGATGGGCTGATCGTTCCCGGCGTCGGGGCCTTTGATGCGGTCATGACGCAGCTGCTAGCGGTGCGCGGTGACGAACTCATTGACCGGCGACTCGCTGGCGGTCGGCCAGTGCTGGGTATCTGCGTTGGTGAACAAGTGATGTTTGACCGCGGCATCGAACACGGCATCGAGCGTGATGGACTGGGGCAGTGGCCTGGCACGGTGCGTAAGCTTGACTCAGATCGACTGCCCCATATGGGGTGGAACACCATCGATGTGGGTGAAGGCTCGCAGTTATTTGATGGAATCGAAACTGAAAGATTCTATTTCGTGCACAGCTACGCCGCCACAGAATGGTTCATTGAAGGGCGCACCGCAGCTACGAAACCAATCGTGAGCTGGGCCGACCACGGCGAGCGGTTTATCGCTGCCGTTGAGAACGGGCCACTTTCTGCGACGCAATTCCACCCCGAAAAGTCAGGCGAGGCGGGCATTCGCCTGCTGCGCAACTGGATTCAGACCCTCTAGCAAGCCATTGGCGACCCGAGCGCGCCAAGAAGTACAGAAAGACACCCTAATGACTCAACTCAGCCACTCCGCAAGACTTGAACTGTTGCCAGCCGTTGACGTTGCTGACGGTAAGGCAGTACGCCTGACGCAGGGTGAGGCGGGCACTGAGACGAACTATGGCAACCCTGTCGATGCTGCACTTGACTGGATCGAACAGGGCGCCGAATGGATTCACCTCGTGGACCTCGACGCCGCATTCGGGCGGGGCAGCAATGCCGCATTGCTGCGTAAGGTAATCAAACAGTCCAAGCACGTGAAGGTCGAGTTGTCGGGCGGCATACGCGACGATGCAAGCCTTGAGGCTGCACTTGAGCTTGGGGCAAGACGGGTGAACCTGGGAACTGCGGCACTCGAAAACCCCGAGTGGACTGAGGCCGTCATCGCTCGCTACGGTGAACAAATTGCAGTGGGGCTTGACGTGCGTGGTGAGACGCTTGCCGCTCGTGGCTGGACCGAAGAAGGTGGCAACCTCTGGGAGGTGCTCGAGCGTCTCGAGAAGGCCAACTGCGCGCGGTATGTGGTGACGGACGTCACCAAAGACGGCACTCTGCGGGGCCCAAACCTCGACCTGTTGAAGCAGGTCTGCGAGCGCACCGAACGACCGGTGGTTGCGTCGGGTGGGGTGTCAAGCCTCGATGACATTGTTGCCTTGCGCGAACTCGTCTCGATCGGCGTTGAAGGGGCGATTGTCGGGAAGGCGCTGTACGCCGGTGAGTTTACACTCGCAGCAGCACTCGATCTTGCAGGTCGCCCGTAAAGTTCGGGTGGTCACGGGTCTCACGAGTGCGTTATGGCAATTGAGAAGCTTCCGTCGACAGGCGACGCGCCACGCGCCACGGGGGTGCCCGCAAGCCTTGTCGCCGGGGGAGCGGCTGACTCAGCTGGTTACCCGTGGGCAGGGCGCACCTTTGCCCACCATGACACTGCGTTCGCTGACGATGACGGCAGCGCATCGGCTGAGCTGCAACACGCAGTGAAGCGACTTCGTGAGTGCGCTCACGAATTCATGCAGCGGGGGTCTCAACAGCCTGAACTGCTAGCTGCACTCGCGCGGGCGCAAGCAGACGCCCTGATGACACTGTCTACCCAGCGGGTGCTGGTGCCCCTGTTGGCTGAAGCCGGCGACATCGGCATGACACCCGAAGGCCGCACAGTAGAGAAAACACAAGAACTCTCAATAGTCACTGTGGCAGCCCCAGACGGGCGTCGCGTTATGCCTGTGTTCAGCTCAGCTGCCACCATGCGAACGTGGAATCCCGCAGCGCGACCTATTCCCGTACCTGCGCCGCAAGCTGCGGTCGCTGCCGCCAGCGAACGCACCGACCTAATTATTATCGATGCGGGCACAATCGATTCCGAGCTTGGGGTTCGCCGCACGCAACTCGAACCAGTCGCGCTGGCCCAGCGCATAGAGGTGCCCTGGAACGACGCGGCAGTTGTGCAGGCATTTCGTGACAGCGTTCACGACGTTGATGAGGTGCTTTCTATTGATGTGCTTCCGGGTGACCCTGAAATGCGTCTCCTTGCGCCCGAAACTGACGTGGTTCTGCATCTACTCCCCGGGCTCCAGAAAGACCAGCTCAACGCAATTGTCGGCCTCGTGCAGCAGCGTTGGGCAGAGAAGTCGGTGATTGCGCAGCGTGTCGATTCGATGCGCGTGATGTTGCGAGAGCAGTCGGCCCCTCAAAAGAAATTCAACAGCACGATATAGGTCGCGGTTCCCACAAATATGCTGAGTAAGGCATGTCTGCCGAGCGCCAGGTGAACGATCACCGTCACAGCGGTTGATACCGCAACGACCCAGACTTTCTCGGGTCGCGCGATGATTTCACTGCCGAGCATCACCAACGCGAGAATGAGCAAGAGCCCTGCGGGCATCCACTGCCCAAGCTTCTTCACAAATCTTGATTTTCTGAGCGGCTTCAGAATCGCAAATGGGAGTGCGCGCAACAGCAGCGTAATCACGCCGCTCACCGCCACTACCGCAATGATGTACCAGAAATCAGGTGTCTGCATCGTCACCCTCACCCCGAGCCCGTTTGGCGCGCAGCACCCCGTACCAATACCTCAACACCAACAACAGCGTAAAGACCGTCAGCGCCGCGAGCACTTGTGCATTCGGAAATGCCAGCATCGCAACTGCAACCGAGCCACCAGCTAACAGCACCGAAGGAACCTCACGTCGCGTTCGTACTGCATCGAGAGTCATGACGACGAACAGCGCGACGAGAGCGAACTCAAACCCCTCGATTGGTTCGGGTAAGAGTGCACCAATCGCGACGCCGGTTAACGAGCCACCCACCCAATATGCCTGCATCAGCATTTGACCGGTCAGCATGCGGGCAGAACTGAGCTTGTCGCGCGGCACCAGCACGTAGGTGGCATACGCCTCATCGATCATTGCGTAGACTGAATAGGCGCGACCGAGCCCTGGCTTCACCGCCGAGATAGGAAAGGTGAGAGGGTAAAAGACGTGGCGAAAGTTGACGGCAAATACGGTGACCGCGATCGTCAGCAAGGGCGTTGCTGCAGCAATGAGGCTCACAAGCAAGAGCTCAACTGACCCCGCGAAGACACCGATCGAGAGCGCAGGGGCCAACCACCAGGGCAGTCCCGCTTGACTCACCAACATTCCGAGCGCGATACCGAGCGGAAAGATGCCGAGCCCGACACCTATTGAATCGATGACGCCCGTGCGAGCTCCGGTATCTGACGTCGTAGCATTAGCATCGGGGGAGCGCCGATCGTGCTCGGGCGTTGCCGGGCTGCCTGTGGCGTCATTTGCATTCATGTGTCACCGGCCTCGCTGGGTACCAAACATCCTGAGCGACACAGGTGGTACCTAAGTTAGATGACCGAGCCCGTGTACTTCTCACCCGGGCCCTTGCCCGGTGCGTCAGGAATCACTGAGGCCTCACGAAATGCGAGCTGCACTGAGCGAAGACCGTCGCGAAGCGGCCGGGCGTGGGAGTCACTAATCTCTGGAGCGCCTGCGGTAATCAGGCCGGCGAGTGCGTTGATCAGTTTGCGTGCTTCATCGAGATCAGTTTCGTTCTCGGGGTCGTCTGAGAGGCCACACTTGATGGCTGCCGCGCTCAAGAGATTTACCGCAGCAGCGGTGATGATCTCGACCGCCGGAACTTCAGCGATATCTCTTGCGGCTTGCTGTGCGTCAGACGTGTTGTGCTCGGTCACTGTGTTCCTGTTCGTTGGCGCTCCAGCGCGCAGCTGAAGCGATGCTTTACCTCGGGGTGCGAGTCTGTTAGTATTGACCAGTCCGTGGCGTTCTGTCGCGGTCTTGCAAGTGGAGATTCTCCCACCCGACACCGAATACCAGGTTATCGGGTAGTTCATACCCCGTCACACCACGAGTCAGCTCGTGTGCGGCAGCGATAAGGGTGTGGGGTTGCACCTACGCAACCTGGGTCTCAGCCTGCAAGTGCCCTGCAAGGGGTTTGTAGTTACGATCCGAAGGAGCCGGCGATCTGCGATCCCCGTACTAATGAGCGCATTCGCGCCACCGAAGTCCGTTTGGTAGGGCCAAGCGGCGAACAGGTTGGCGTGGTATCAATCGACGTTGCCCTGCGACTGGCCGCAGAAGCCGATCTCGATCTTGTCGAGGTCGCCCCGAACTCAAAGCCGCCCGTTGCAAAAATCATGGACTTCGGCAAGTTCAAGTACGAAGCTGCCCAGAAAGCGAAAGAAGCCCGCCGTAATCAGGCAAATACGGTGCTGAAAGAAGTTCGCTTTCGTCTGAAGATCGATAAGCACGACTACGAAACCAAGACCAAGCGAGCCATCGGGTTCTTGAACCAGGGTGACAAAGTCAAAGCCATGATTCTGTTTCGTGGCCGTGAACAGTCG
>JAAZHL010000162.1 GCA_012510755.1 Leucobacter sp. | reverse complement strand
TACGGTGAACCACCCGGGACGTTATCACCACGGGTGGGGGTGGGTCGCGGCGGGCGCGGTGCGGCGTCGCCGTACTTTTCTTTCACCCGCGACTCGTGCGACGGGGTGTCTGGCGAGTCTGGGCTGCGGCGAGCAGCGAGCTCCTTGCGCAGCACCGGAATCACCTCTTCGCCCAACAGGTCGAGCTGGTTCAGCACGGTCTTGAGTGGCAGGCCCGCGTGGTCGATCAAGAACAGCTGGCGCTGGTAATCGCCGAACTCGTCGTGGAAGGTCAGCGTCTTGTCGATGACCTCTTGCGGGCTGCCTACAGTGAGCGGGGTCTGGTCGACAAAGTCTTCCATCTTGGGGCCGTTGCCGTAGACGGGCGCCTTATTGAAGTAGGGCCTGAACTCATTCCATGCGTCTTGCGATTTCTTCGCGATGTAGGTTTGGCCGCCAAGCCCGACGATCGCCTGCTTGCCGGTGCCGCCGTGGTAGTGCTCGAAGCGCTGGCGGTAGAAATCGATGAGCCGCTTGTAGTGTCCCTTCGGCCAGAAAATGTGGTTCGCGAAGAAGCCGTCACCGTAGTAGGCGGCCTGCTCAGCGATCTCGGGGGTGCGAATGGAACCGTGCCACACAAACGGTGCCACGTCGTCGAGGGGGCGGGGTGTCGAGGTGAAGCCCTGCAGCGGGGTACGGAACTTGCCCTCGAAATCGACGACGTCTTCGGTCCACAACCGATGCAGCAGGTTGTAGTTCTCGAGCGCGAGCGGCAGGCTCGAGCGAATGTCTTTGCCGAACCACGGGTAGACGGGCGCGGTGTTGCCGCGGCCGAGCATCAGATCCATGCGGCCCTTGGCGAGGTGCTGCAGCATCGCGTACTCCTCAGCGATGCGCACGGGGTCGTTCGTGGTGATGAGGGTGGTGCTCGTGCTGACCTTCAGCGTGCTGGTTTGCGCGGCAATGAACGCGAGCAGCGTGGTGGGGCTCGACGAGAAGAAGGGCGGGTTGTGATGCTCGCCGACGGCGAAGACGTCCATACCAACCTCTTCAGTTTTCTTGGCAATTGCCACAGTGGCGTCAATGCGCTCTGCCTCGCTGGGCGTGTACCCGGTGGTGGGGTCGCGGGTGATGTCGCTGACGGTGAAGACGCCGAATTCCATGATTTTCTCCTGCGGTTGGGCGATCCTGGTAGATCAATTATATGCGTATGCATATAACAACGCGCAAGTGGCAACTCTATTCCCGTACTCAAAAGGATTTTGTGCTGCGACGAAACTGGGCGAGAGGGGTGCGACCGATCTTTCAACGAATAGCTGCACTCTCGGGCGCGACCCGCAGAGATGCGCGTTCGAATCGCTGAGGCTTGCCGGGCCTAGTCTTCGGGGTCGCTCGGGTCGAGCGAGGCGTGGTGGTCAAGCGCGACAACGCCCCGCTTCCAATACCCTTGCACGTTGACCTGATCTTTGGGCAGCCCAAGCTCGCGCCGCAAGTACTTGCGCAGTCCAATCAGTGAGTTCGCCTCACCGGCAGCGAACACAAACGTTGCCTCACCAATCTCGATGCCGCGCAGCGCCTCGGCTACTTGGGCATCACGATCTTCGCCGGTGAACCAGCGCAGTTCACGGCCAGAGCCTTCACGGCTCGCTAGATAGCTGGCGGTCCCGGCGTCTGCTACAGCGAACAGGCCGATCACTGGTGTATCTGCGAACGCATCGAGCCAGCGCGCCGCGGCCGGCAGAGCAGATTCGTCTGCAACGAGGATCGCTGACGCCGCTCCAACCGGTGCGAGCACTGAGCCTCGCGGCCCCGCGATGACCAGTTCGCTTCCTGGTTTCGCGCTCGCCGCCCACGCGGGTGCGGGGCCGCCTTGCTCGCTACCGTCACCGTGTAATACGAAGTCGATGTCAAGCTCGGGGCCGTCTTCGGCATCTGGCCTGAAGCTGTAGGGGGTGTAGTCGCGCACGATGATCTCGCCCGACCCCTCAGGTATCACGCGGCGACCGTCGACAAATTCTGGCGCATATATCTTGCCGTCGGCGGGATCAGGCAAGAACACCTTTACATGGTCGGCGGGGCCGAACGCGACAAAGCCCTCGAGCTCTGCGCCGCCCAGAGTGACTCGCTGCATGCGGGGTGCCACCAACTCGCTTCGTAGTACCGTGAGCTTGCGCCTGCTGATGCCGTGCATGACGCGTTCGCGCTCGAACACATCGACCATTTGCGATCACCCTTGCTTTCTTGAATTGCCCCCACAAGCCTAGCCGCCTTCATCTGATGTTTCGCTGGTGGCGCATTTACTCAGGCGCCGCCGGTGAGCCTGGCGAAGACGACCATGTTGTCGGGTGCAGCACCTTGTTCGGTGAAGAAACAGGTAATGAGCACGAGTCGTCCGGGTGCTTGGGTCCACACGTTTGCGATGTCTGTGAGCTCTGTCTTGTCGCGTCGTGCAACAGCGATGACTTCGTAGACGGCCGTACCCTCATCAGTTTCGACAAGGATCTCATCACCCGCCGCGCAGGCGAGCTGCTATTCGCTCAGCAGCGCCTGAATGCGGCGAATGCCCTCGACCAGCGGTTCATCGCCGAGCGCGTAGCTGAAACGCAGGTAACCGCTGGGGCCAAAAGCCTCACCGGGCACTGCTGCTACCTCGACTTGGTCAAGAATGAGATCAGCGAGCTCGAGTGAAGTAGTCGGTGTGACCCCACGAATCTCGCGGCCCAGCGCCCCGGTCACGTCTGCATAGACATAGAATGCGCCCTCGGGCGTGGGGCAGTTGAACCCCGGCACCTTGTTCATCTCTTCGACGATGAGCTTGCGGCGACGATCGAACGCCTGACGCATCTCTTCGACCGGCTGCTGTGGCCCGGTCAGCGCCGCGATTGCGCCAATCTGCGCGATGTTGTTGACGTTCGAGCAGAGGTGCGACTGCAGGTTTGCGGCACCTTTGATGATGTCGGCTGGCCCGATCATCCAGCCCAAGCGCCAGCCAGTCATCGCGTAGGTTTTTGCGACGCCGTTCACCAGAATGGTGCGATCTTGCAGCGCAGGAGCGGCCTCAACGATCGAGACTGCGCGCACGCCGTCGTAGACGAGGTTCTGGTAGATCTCATCAGCGACCACCCACAAGCCGTGCGAATCGGCCCATTCGCCGATAGCTTTGGTCTCTTCGGGGGTATAGACCGCGCCGGTCGGGTTCGACGGCGACACAAACAGCAGCACCTTCGTGCGTTCACTGCGTGCGGCTTCGAGCTGTTCGACGGTGACTTTGTAGCCCTGGTCTGCGCCCGCGAACACGGCCACAGGCACGCCGTCTGCAAGTTGAATCGCTTCGGGGTAGCTGGTCCAGTAGGGGGCTGGCACGATGACCTCATCGCCCGGGTCGAGCAGCACCTGGAATGCCTGGTAGACGGCCTGCTTGCCGCCGTTCGTGACGACGACCTGCGACGACTGAATGGCCCAACCCGAGGCGCGGGCAGTTTTCTCGGCGATGGCCTCGCGAAGGGCGGGCAGGCCAACCGCAGCGGTGTACCGAAAGTTCTTGGGGTCATCGTGTGCCGAGCGAGCAGCCTCGATGATGTGCGCGGGCGTCGCAAAATCTGGCTCGCCGGCGGCATAGCTAATCACAGGGCGACCCTCGGCCTGCATGGCCTTGGCTTTCGCGTCAACCTTCAGGGTGGCCGACTCGGCAATTGCGCTGATCTTCTTTGAAAGACGGGAGATGTTGGTCACAGCTCTTAGTCTAGTGTTCTGGCGAGTGCTGCGCTCAGTAATCTGGGGTAGGGGCCCGTCTACGAGGGGTGCTCGTTGTGCGGGGCGGACCAGTTATTTGAGGCAGGCCCGTTGCGTGGGGTGTGCGCTTTGTGCGGGGCATGATCGTTGAGCGGGAGGCGGGGCGAGAACTAGGCCCCTGCGCGAGGATCACGCCGCGGCGAATGCCGCCTTCTTCTCGCGGCGAAGCTCGTGCAACAGCGGCTCGGTGTAACCGTTCGGCTGCGCGGCACCCTCAACGATCATGCGGCGCGCCGCCTCAAACGCGATACCAGGGGTCCCACCGTCGGCGCCGAGCAGCTGCTCGTAGCTCGCATCGTCCGCATTCTGGCGATCGACCACCACTGACAGGCGTCGCAGGCTCTCGTCGAGCTGCTCCTCATCGATGACCCCGTGCGCCAGCCAGTTCGCGAGCAACTGCGCAGAAATGCGCAGCGTGGCGCGGTCTTCCATGAGCGCTACGTCGTGAATGTCGGGCACCTTCGAGCAACCAACGCCCTGATCGATCCAGCGCACCACGTAGCCAAGAATCGACTGCACGTTATTGTCGAGCTCAGTCGCCACCACCTCGGGCGTCAAATCTCCATCGCCCGCGAGCGGAATATCGAGCAGCGTCGTGAGGCTGTCTGCGGGCAACGGTGCAAGCTCGCGTCGTGCCGCAAACGCGTCGACCTGGTGATAGTGCAAAGCGTGCAGCGTTGCGGCGGTTGGCGACGGTACCCACGCCGTCGACGCGCCCGAGCGCACGTGCCCAATCTTCTGCTCAAGCATCGCGTGCATGAGGTCTGGCATCGCCCACATTCCCTTGCCGATCTGGGC
This sequence comes from Leucobacter sp., assembly GCA_012510755.1. GTDB lineage: Bacteria > Actinomycetota > Actinomycetes > Actinomycetales > Microbacteriaceae > Leucobacter. Next base: position 1,738 of record JAAZHL010000162.1, on the reverse strand, counting down.
GTGCCCGTCGAGGCCAGCGGCACCGCCGATGGCGACATTGCGATCCTCGTAGATGCCAAGCCATGGCCGCTGACGAATCGCACCCTTCGGCAGCATCGGGCCCGCCTGCATCGACGTATGGATCTCATCACCCGTGCGGTCAAGAAAGCCGGTGTTGATGAAGACCACACGGTCGCCGCCCGCAGCGATGCATGCGGCGAGGTTGGCGCTGGTGCGGCGCTCTTCGTCCATGATGCCCATCTTCACCGTGTTGGTCGGCAGGCCATAGAGCGCCTCAACGCGACCGAACAACTCGCTCGCGAACGCGACCTCGTCGGGGCCGTGCATTTTGGGCTTCACAATATAGATCGACCCGGCACGCGAGTTGCGGCCAGCTGCCGCGCCACCAAACTGCGGCAGATCAGCGAGCGACCCGAGCACCGTCATAATGGCGTCGAGAATGCCCTCGGGCACCCATTCGCCGTGCTGGTCAAGCATCGCGTCGGTGCGCATGAGGTGGCCGACATTACGAACAAAGAGCGTGGATCGCCCAGGCAGCACAAGCTGGCTGCCGTCAGGGGCCGTGTACTCGCGGTCGGGGTGCGCCTGGCGGGTGAAGGTCTTGCCGTTCTTCGTGACCGATTCCTGCAGCGTGCCGTCCATGAGACCTCGCCAGTTCGAGTAGCCGAGGGCCTTGTCGTCGGCGTCGACCGCGGCGATCGAGTCTTCAAGATCCATGATGGTAGTCAGTGCCGACTCGATGAAGAGATCTTGCACGCCCGCATCGTCGGTTGCGCCGATCGAGCCATTGGCATCGACCACGATCTCAATGTGCAGGCCGTTGTGCTCGACCAACACTCCGCTCGGGTTCGATGCCTCGCCGCGGTAGCCAACAAAAGCCGCGGGGTTCGCGAGGCGCGAGCGCCCGCCGCCGTGCAGCGAGACGACAAGCTGGCCGTCTTCAACCGCGTAGAGGGTGGCTTGGGCGTGCGAACCCTGCTCAAGCGGAACCACCTGATCAAGCAATTCGCGACCGCGCTCGATCACCTTGGCGCCACGTGCCGCGTTGTAGCTGCTGCCCGGGGCCAGGTCACCCTCTTGCGAGATGGCGTCGGTGCCATAGAGCGCGTCGTAGAGCGAGCCCCACCTGGCGTTGACTGCGTTCAGTGCGAAGCGGGCGTTGAGCACCGGCACGACGAGCTGCGGGCCGGCAAGCGTGGCGATTTCGGGGTCAACGTTCTCGGTTGAGATCGAGACGGCTGAGGGCTCGGGGCGCAAATACCCGATGGACTCGAGAAAGGCGCGGTAGGCGGCCGGGTCTGGGTTGCCCGGGTGCTCACGGTGCCACGCATCGATCTCGGCCTGCAGGCGGTCGCGCTCTGCGAGCAGTGCGGCGTTCTGAGGCGCGAGGTCGTGCACGATCTCGTTGACGCCCTGCCAGAACTGGTCGACGTCGATCGCGTGCTGTGCGGCAGTGGCCTCGGCGAAGTCGGCGATCTGCTGGGCGACCTGCAGGTTGGCGCGAGATACATAGCTGGTCATGATGCTCCGTTCGATTGGGCGTTGGCGATCGTTGCCGTGTCAGCTGGAGTCTACTGAGGTGTATCATCATTTGAAATATCTATTTCATCTAGTGAAATTGAGGTGGCGACGTGAGTGAACCATCACACGTGCAATCGGTGACCCGAGCGTTCGAATTACTTGAGGCGCTCGCAGCCGCCGAGACCTCGCTTGCGCTCGCCGATCTCGCGCAGCGGGC
>JAAZHL010000161.1 GCA_012510755.1 Leucobacter sp. | reverse complement strand
GCAACTCAATCAGAGACTGCCCGAACCGGTCGGTGTGCAACACTGGGCGAGGTGAAAGAAACAGCGCCCACAGCAATACTGCCAACACGAGCGCGCCGAATCCCGTGACAAGGCCCGGCCAGGGCAGTGGCCAACTCAAACACCCCCACGCGGCGATTATGCCAACCGAAAGCGCGTGCACGAGCGAACCTAACGACTGCAGGACGAGCGCGGATCGCTGCGCCCCCGAGGACAAAACTTCATTCACGCTTTCACTCTAGATGCGGCCTCACCCGGGAGCCTGCGATCACGCACACGCTCTACTATCGCGATAGGTGTGCTCGATAGACTGAAAGCCGACGTGACTACGGTGAGGAGGCGACAGTGGATATTTTCAATTGGATCGAACGTTTGCTCGATGGTTCACTCGTCACCGGCGGTGTGTTTCTCGTCATCGGAATCGTCGGCGCGATCTTGCTGATTCTCTCAGTCATACTCGACGGCATCTTTGATGTGTTCGATTTCGGTGACGGCCCCCTCAGCCTCACCACTATCGCTGCGTTCACTGCAATATTCGGCTTCGCGGCCTTCGCCACCGTTGGTGCTGGTGGCAGCGCAGCGGTCGCCGGTGCGGTCGGTGCACTCGCCGGTGTTGCCGGGGGCGCGGTGGCATGGTGGCTCAGCCGCGCCATTCGGCGTGCAGAATCAACGACCGCCGTCACTTCCGAAGAGCTCGTGGGCAGCGAAGCGAATGTTGTGCTCGCTATCCCGGCCGACGGGCTCGGCGAAGTTGCCCTGGTGCGGCACGGTGAACGCGTCTCACTCTCGGCAACTGCTGCGACACCAATCGCAAGGGGTGAGCGAGTGCGGGTCGTACAATCACTCACCGCCACATCGGTGCTTGTCACACCAATCGACGAGACTTCAACGTAACCAAACCGGACCATCGGAGACCATTACATGCTGCTATTTAGCTCGGCCACCATCGGCATCTTTGGCGCCATCATTGCGCTCGTGCTTATCGCACTGATCATTGTCAAGCGATATCGCATCGCCAAACCCGACGAGGCGATCATCGTCACCGGCGGCAAAGGCAAGATGGTGCGCGACCAACAAGGCCACGAAACCCGTGACCTGTCTGGCCAGAAAGTTGTCACCGGCGGCGGTGTTTTTGTGCTGCCGTTCGTACAAAAGTCGTTCACGATCTCACTGCGCTCACGGCGCCTCTCAATCAGCACCGAGGCGCAAACGACCGACGGCATCACCATTCAGGCACAGGCTGTCGCCGTGGTGAAAGTGGGCGGCACACAAGAGATGATTCGTGCGGCCGCGCAACGATTCCTCTCAAACTCCGACGAGATCGACGAATCGACGCAAGAAGTGCTGTCGGGTTCACTGCGTTCAATTATCGGTGGGCTCACTGTGTTGCAGATCATTCGTGACCGCGCAGTCGTTGCGCAGAGCGTGCTTGAAGCGGCCGAAGAAGCCCTGACCAAACAGGGGCTCGTCGTCGATACGCTGCAGATTCAAGAAATTCGCGATGGCGCAGATTACATTGCGAACATCGGCCGCCCCGAAGCAGCGAAGGTGCGACAGACCGCAGATATTGCCGAGACCAACGCCTACCAGGCCTCACAAGAGGCAAAGATTTCGGCCGAGAAGGTGCTGCTCGATCGCAACCGCGAACTCAAACTGCGTCAAGCCGAGATTCAGGCAGAGACCGACAAAGCTTCGGCGCAAGCAGCTGCGGCTGACCCCCTCGAACAGGCCATTCAGCAGCAGTCGATCGTGCAGCAGCAAGAGATCACCGCGCAGCACGAGGTAGCGCTCAGAAGAGAGAAACTCAACGCAGAGGTGCGGGCGGTGGCCGAGGCTGAGGCATACCGGGTTGAGGCGCTCGCCAAGGCAGACGCTGCTGCCGCAGTCGCCGCAGCCGAGGCAGAAGCGCGCGCCCTCGAGGCAAAGGGCCTCGCAGAAGCAAAGGCGACCGAGGCCAAAGGTCTCGCCGAGGCGAATGCGATTGACGCTCGCGCTCGTGCACTCGAACAGCAAGCCGAGTCCGTGCTCGCGCAAGAACTCATTCACTTGCTGCCAGCGATCGCGCGCGAATACTCACAAGCGATCGGCGCAATCGAGACCATGACCGTCGTGTCGACCGACGGCACCTCGAAGGTCGCTGGCGAAGCCATGGGCAACCTGAAGGGACTGCTCGACATGGCCCGCGACACGGTCGGCATCGATCTCGCCGCAATGCTCAACGGGGCTGTCGCGGGTAGCGCAGCTGGGTCTGCCGCGGGTCGGGCAGCAGGTGCCCAGAATGAAGATCCGGCGCTCGCGAACACCCGACAGGCGATTCGTGCGCGCCAGCGCGCCGATGAGGCGCTTGCATCGGCCGATGCACATCTCGCGTCGGCCGCAAAGGCGACGAGCAAGGCCGCCGACGCGGTCGCTGACTCGGCTGCCGACATTGCCTCGAAAACAACGGACTCCTGAGAACCGGTATGGCGGTGCAGCAAGACGCGCCCGTGCAGGCCGAGGTCATTGTGTTGACCCTGCGCCGGCACGGGCGCGTACTGACACTGCCAGTGCTGCTGCTGCTCGTGCTCGCTGCAGCAGGCGGCTATTTTGTCGGCTCGTTTGCCGAGTCGTGGATGAATTGGGCGGCCGGCCTCGGCGGTGCAGCGCTCGCCCTCGTGCTGGGCATCGGCCCCCTCATGAGCTGGCTCGCCAACCGCACCACAGTCACCAACCGGCGGGTCATCGTGCGACGCGGGTTCTTTGTGCAGCGCCGCATCGAGGTGCCCCTCAGCCGTGTGCGTGAGGTTCGCTCACGTAGAGGTCCGCTGCAGCGCATGTTCGGTTCTGGCGACGTCGAACTTGTGGTCGGCGCCGACCCAGCAACCGTGCTCAAAGACGTGCCTGCGCCGCTCGCCCTGGTCGATGCGTTGCAAGAGCTGATCGAGCGCAACTATCTGAGCCAGCAGGCCGAATTGCAGGTGTGAAGCTCTCGCGAGTTTGAGCTTTGTCGTGGGTGCATGTCAGCGCGATGGCAGGTGAGCCTCGACCCACGTTGCTGTGGCCCTTGCTGCGCCTGGCTGTTGCGGCCGGTACTAGCGCGCCCGGGCGATCAAGGTGTCGATGAGTTGCCCGGCAAGGTTCACGAGCTTCGCAATCTCGTTCTCATCTCGGTCGACCCACCGGCACTCCGGGTCGCCTACCGGCACAAAGTTTTCGTGCCGCTCCCACACCATCAACGTGCGCTCAGCCCCGAGCACGTATTGCTGCCACCACACTTGGCGCAGGTAGTTTCTCGGGATTGTGCGCCACGGCTTGTTGGTGGTCTTGATCTCGGCGAGCTCAAGATTGCCGTCGGCCCGCAACACCAACCCGTCGGGGGTCGCCAGATGGCGTAGGTCTTCTTCTGCGTGAAACAGCGCCTGACTCGGCTCAATACCGTGTTCGGCGAGCACCCACGCCGCAATCTCGGGCTCGCGCTCAGTGCCGTGCCGCGTGTACGCATTACCCGCGAAACCGCTACCGTGCAGCTTCTCCCACGCTGCCGCATCGATCGAACGCGGCGTCGACAGTTTGGCGACATCGGTCGCGGTGATGCCGCGTGCTCGTGCGCGAAACCACGCGCCTCTGTCGCTGCCGTCGGTCACCACGCGACGCAGGTGGCTGGCAGAGCTGATATTCATCGACTCCCATTCTTGCACCGCCATAATGGAGTTATGGTCACCACCGTGCGCGAGTCCCCGGCTGGGGCAGCCGACGTGCAAGCATTGCGGGTGCTCGTCGTCGACGACGAGCCCTCGATCACGCAATTGCTTGCCATGGCACTGCGTTACGACGGGTGGAACGTGCACACTGCTGCCACTGGCGAAGACGCGGTAGCGGCGGTGCGATCCTTTTTGCCCGATGTCATGGTGCTCGACATTATGTTGCCCGACTTCGACGGCATGCAGGTGCTGTCGCGGCTGCGCCACAACGGCGCCCACGTGCCAGTGCTGTTTCTCACCGCTCTCGACTCGGTTGATGACCGGGTTCGCGGTCTGACCGCTGGCGGCGATGACTATATGGTCAAGCCATTTAGCATCGAGGAGTTGGTAGCCCGGTTGCGCGCACTCGTGCGTCGGTCGCAGATGCAACGTGGCCGCCTGCCCAACCCCATATTGCGTGTCGGCGACCTGGTGCTGAACGAAGACAGTTATGAGGTTGAGCGCGCAGGCGAGCCCATCGAGCTGACCTCGACCGAGTATGAACTGCTGCGGTTTTTGATGCGCAACGAGCGGCGGGTGCTGTCAAAGGCTCAAATTCTCGACCGCGTCTGGAACTACGATTACGGCGGCAAGCCCACGGTCGTTGAGCTTTACATTTCATATCTGCGCAAGAAGATTGATGCGGGCCGTGCGCCAATGATTCACACGGTGCGGGGAGCAGGCTACGTGCTCAAACCCGCTGAGTGAAGCACTGCGCAGCATGATGGCCACGCAGTTGCGTCATGCCGCGGATGCTCGGGGCAAGTTCGATTGGAGGGGCCACCCCAACTGTGTTAAAGTAGTCGATGGCCCAAGACCGCCGGTAGAGTTCGCAAGAACTCCGGAACGTTCGTCAAGCTGGCAAGCCCCCGCGAGAGCGAAGGCAAGCACGCAACACGAAGACCTGCGCAGGTACGAATTTCAAAGCTGACGAAGAGCGATCCTCGTCGAAAATGAAGCTCCGTGCGTGCGCGCCGGAGCTTTTTTGTTTCTTACGAAGCCGAACAACACCGCGACTTGGCTTCTGCGCGGCACCCGCCGTGCAGATCACACAAGCTAGAGGAGCGCCATGGCTACGAAGGATGCTACGGTTGCCGACCTTCAGAAGAAATTCGAAGAGTCGAACGCCGTTCTGCTGACCGAGTACCGCGGTCTCACGGTTGCTGAGCTCAGTGAGCTTCGCAAGAACATCCGTGAGCACGCGTCATACGCCGTGACGAAGAACACGCTGACCAAGATCGCCGCGAACAACGCTGGCATCAACGTATTCGATGCCGAGTTGGCCGGTCCTTCGGCTCTCGCCTTCGTGCACGGCGATGCTGTTGCAGTGGCTAAGAGTCTGCGTGACTTCGCCAAGGCACATCCTCTGTTGGTAGTGAAGGGCGGCTATTTCGATGGCAAGGCCCTTTCTGCCGAAGAGGTTGGCAAGCTCGCCGATCTTGAGAGCCGCGAGGTGCTGTTGGCTAAGGCTGCTGGCGCCATGAAGGCCTCTCTGTTCGGTGCTGCACAGCTTTTCAACGCACTGCCCGCGAGCGCTGCACGCGCATTCGGCCAGCTGCAAGAGAAGCAAGAAGCGTAAAGAACGCCTGTGTTGGGCACGTGAGGCGACGCGAGTCGGCGCCAGACGAAACCCAACGAAGCAAGACGTTCGCAAATAAGACCCGCCGCCGCGCACCGCGCGTGAAGGCACACATCAAGGAGAAACATCATGGCAAAGCTGTCAACTGAAGAGCTGCTCGAGCAGTTCAAGGAGCTCACCCTCATCGAGCTCTCAGAGTTCGTCAAGGCATTCGAAGAGACCTTCGAGGTTTCGGCTGCTGCTCCCGTCGCAGTTGCTGCTGCACCTGCTGCAGGCGCTGCTGCTGAGGCTGTCGAAGAGAAGGACGAGTTCGACGTCATTCTCGAGTCGGCTGGCGACAAGAAGATCCAGGTCATCAAGGTTGTGCGCGAGCTGACCGGCCTGGGCCTCGGCGAGGCGAAGGCTCTCGTCGAAGAAGCACCGAAGGCTGTGCTCGAGGCTGCCAAGAAGGACGCCGCTGAAGAAGCAAAAGCAAAGCTCGAAGAGGCAGGCGCAGGCGTCAAGCTCGCGTAAGTTCTTTTCTTTCGCTGCATGTTGCGGCGAGGATCAGGGCAGGGTGCTCACGCACCCTGCCCTTTTCGTATGCCCCTATTGTGCGCTGGGCACAAGTGGGCTAGATTGATTCGGTTTCGTCGAAAGGCAACCCGTGGCGCTACTGAGACTCACCCTTCATCACGCGAAGGCCTACTGGCCGTGGGTCGTCGCTGTGCTCGTGCTGCAGTTGCTTGCGACAATCGCCGCGCTGTGGCTGCCGAGCCTCAACGCTCAGATCATCGACGACGGCATCGCAGCCGGTGACGTGGCCTTTATCTGGCGCACGGGCGGCCTCATGCTGGCAATCTCGTTTGCGCAACTGGCTGCGGCGGTGCTCGCGGTGTTTTGTGG
>JAAZHL010000160.1 GCA_012510755.1 Leucobacter sp. | reverse complement strand
TTGTGCACCGTGGCCCACTCGAGCAGCTCGTCCTGCGCCAACATTCTGTCGAAGATTTCGTCATCGACAAAAAAGTAGTGCACGCCTTCTATTTCGCCGGGGCGTGCTGGGCGGGTGGTGACTGAGACCGAGTGTTTCACCTCTGGGAAGTGTTCGCGCACGTGTGCAGCCACCGTGCCCTTGCCCACCGCAGTTGGGCCCGCCAACACCGTCAAGGGTGGTGACCCGGCAGACGCCCCCAGGCCAAGCCGGTCGCGCACGAACAGCTCAAGTCGGTCACGTTGGTGTGCACCAAGGCCACCGAGTCGCTTGCGTGGCGAGATCTTCAGATCGTCGAGGATCTTGGCCGTCTTCACCTCACCCACAGCCGGGAATGTCTGCAAAAACTCAGTCACCCTGAGCGTTGAGGCGGCTGACCCTTGCGCGAGCGCCTCAGCCAACGTCTTGAGCGGTGATGCCTCACCGCTGCGCAGCCGCTGCTTGAGTGAAGCGCGGGCGCGGCGCGCCTCAATCGCCGCCCGGTTCGCGGCCTGCCGATCAACCTCAGGCATCACACGTGATGCCCCGCTCTGCTGTGTCATCTCATCTACCCTAATACGGTACGCAGGCGCTGTGAGACTCCGCTCACGGCAAGCCCGGCCGATCGCGGCACCTCAGCTACACTGCCTGCGCGATCGCCTCAGCGCGGGCGCTGATGCGGTCTGACAGACCGGCCGCTCCCCCAGCCAAAATGCTGCGAGACTCATTGGCAAGCATCGCCCACGCCAGGCCACCGAAAATTGACTTCGCATCGGCAATATTGGCACCCTGCGCACCAAAGCCTGGGGCAAGCACCGGCAGGGCGGGCTTGGCCGGTGGCGCATCGGTCGTGATGGCAAAATCTCTCAATTGGAGTGTCGCACCGAGCACCACACCCACCGAGTTCACATGGTCGTCTGTGGGGTTGTGAAAGGCAAGCGCGTCGTCCACCACAGCCTGCGCTACCGTGCGCCCGTCGCCGCGCACCGCGGTCTGCACGGCAAACGCCTCAGGGTTCGAAGTTGCCGCCAGCACAAAGAGTCCTTTGCCATGCTGCCGAATCAGCTCGAACGCGCCCTCGAGGCTGCCGAAGCCCTGGTAGGCGACGACCGTCATCGCGTCTGCTTCAAGTGGTGAACCCGGTGTCAACCACGCGTCAGCATACGCCGCAAAGCTCGTGCCGATATCGCCACGTTTCACGTCTGCGATTGTCAGCACCCCTGCCGCGCGCGCGTCTGCAAGCACGCGCGCAAGCGCCGCATACCCCGCCGCACCAAACCGTTCAAAGAACGCGACCTGCGGCTTCACGCAGGCGGCAACTCCGGCGGCAGCGGCCACGACCTCACGGCCCAGCCGCTCGGCGCTAGCCGCCGAATCGTCCAGCCCCCACTCGGCCAGCATTGCTGACGACGGGTCAATACCCGCGCAAAGATGGCGTGAGGCGGCAAGTTCGCGCGCGAGACGCTGCGAATACGTGCCTGCGGCGTGGCCGTGGTCGGTCATGACTGTGTCGCCCCCGCGGCCACCTGCAGTGCGTGCTGGCGATCCTCTTCGTATTCTTGCAGCGACTTCACATCGAAGCCGTCACGCTGTGCCGACAACGCCCCCACTGCCGCCGACAGCTCACTGATCGTGGTGAAGATCGGCTTGTCTGCGGCCACGGCAGCAGCCCGAATCTCGTAGCCATCAGCCCGAGCCGACGAACCCGATGGCGTGTTCACAATCATGTCAACCGCACCGTCATTAATCAGATCAACGATCGTCTCACCCTCGGCATGCAGCGAATGCTTGCACGCGACCTCACTTTGAATACCGTTTCGGGCAAGCACCACATGGGTGCCCTGCGTCGCGAGCAACCGGTAACCGAGCTCTTGCAACCGTTGCGCAGGCTGCACAATCGAACGCTTATCGCGGTCTGCCACCGAAATGAACACCGTGCCACTCTTCGGCAGCTCGCTGCCCGCAGCCGACTGGCTCTTCGCGAACGCGCGCGGAAAGTCGCGATCCATGCCCATGACCTCACCCGTCGAGCGCATCTCGGTACCGAGCAGCGAATCAACGACCAAGCCCTCATGCGTGCGGAAACGCTTGAACGGCAACACCGCCTCTTTCACGGCGATTGGGGCGTCGATGGGCGCGCGCGAACCGTCACGTTCAGGCAAGAAGCCCGCATCGATCAGCTGCTGAATTGTTTCACCAGCCATCACACGCGAGGCGGCCTTCGCAAGCGGAATACCGAGCGCCTTCGAGACGAAGGGCACGGTGCGCGAGGCGCGCGGGTTAGCCTCGAGCACGTAGAGCACGCCCTGCCCGATCGCGAACTGCACGTTCAACAGGCCGCGCACGCCAACGCCCTCGGCGATGCCGCGAGTGGCCTCACGCACCGCTGCAATCTGATCATGTCCGAGCGTCACCGGCGGCAAAGTGCAGCTCGAGTCACCCGAGTGCACACCCGCCTCTTCGATGTGCTCCATGACGCCGCCAATGTACAGTTGCTCGCCGTCAAAGAGCGCGTCAACATCGATCTCGACCGCGTCATCAAGAAACCTGTCAACGAGCAGCGGATGCCCAGGGCCGACCAACGCGTGCCCCTCGATGCGCTCGAAGTAGCCGTGCAGAGTGTCGGTGTCGTAGACAATCTCCATGCCTCTGCCGCCGAGCACGAATGACGGACGCACGAGCACCGGGTAGCCGATCTCTTCAGCGACACGAATCGCGCCGTGCTTGTCGATGGCGGTCCCGTTGCGAGGCGCAAGCAAACCAGCACGCTCAAGAATGCCCGCAAACGCACCACGCTCTTCAGCGAGGTCGATGGCTTCTGGGCTCGTGCCAAGAATCGGCACGCCCGCATCTTTCAGCTGCTGCGCGAGGCCAAGCGCGGTCTGCCCACCTAGCTGCACCACCACACCGAGCAACTGCCCCGAGGCCTGCTCTGCGTGAATCACTTCGAGCACATCTTCGAGCGTGAGCGGCTCAAAGTAGAGCCGGTCTGACGTGTCATAGTCAGTCGACACCGTCTCAGGGTTGCAGTTAATCATGATCGTCTCATAGCCGGCCTCGCTCAACGCGAACGACGCGTGCACGCACGAGTAATCAAACTCGACGCCCTGCCCGATGCGGTTGGGGCCAGAACCCAAAATGACGATCTTCTGGCGATCACTCGGCTCAACCTCTGTCTCGAAGTCGTACGACGAGTAGTGGTAGGGCGTGAGCGCCGGGAACTCGCCTGCGCACGTGTCGACAGTCTTGAACACCGGGCGCAGCCCCAGGCCGTGACGAAGGCCCCGCACCTCAGACTCTGAGATGCCACGAATGCCAGCGATTTGTGCGTCGCTGAAGCCGTGCTCTTTCGCTTCACGAAGCACCTCAGGGGCACTGAGCTGCGGCGCTGCGGCAACACGTGCAGCGATCTCATTGATGAGCTGAATCTGGTCGAGAAACCACGGGTCAATCGCGGTGGCTTCATGCACCTGCTCGATCGATGCACCGAGGCGAAGCGCCTGCTGCACGTCGACAATTCGACCGTCCGTTGGCCGCACGATTGTCTCAAGCAACTGTTCAACCGTGCGGGTTTCTTCACCCCAGTGGAACGACGTGCCGCGCTTCTCGAGCGAACGCAGCGCCTTCTGCATCGCCGTCGTAAAGTTTCGGCCGATCGCCATAGCCTCGCCCACCGATTTCATGGTGGTGGTCAGCGTGTCGTCTGCTGCCGGGAACTTCTCGAACGCAAACCGCGGCGCCTTCACCACGATGTAGTCGATGGCAGGCTCAAAGCTCGCCGGCGTTTTCTGCGTAATGTCGTTTGGAATTTCGTCGAGACGGTAGCCAATTGCGAGTTTTGCGGCGATCTTTGCGATCGAAAAACCGGTGGCTTTAGATGCAAGCGCCGAGGATCGCGATACTCGCGGGTTCATCTCAATCACGCTCACTCGGACGGTCTTCGGTTCGACCGCAAACTGAATGTTGCAGCCGCCCGTGTCGACGCCGACCGAGCGGATGATGTCAATGCTGATATCGCGCAGCTTCTGGTATTCGCGATCGGTGAGGGTGAGTGCGGGGGCAACCGTGATCGAGTCACCGGTGTGCACGCCGACCGCGTCAACGTTCTCGATCGAACACACGACGACCGTGTTATCTGACTGGTCACGCATGAGCTCGAGCTCATACTCTTTCCAGCCGAGAATGGACTCTTCGAGCAGCACCTCACTGGTTGGGCTGTAGTGCAGACCGTCGCCGGCGATGCGCACGAGCTCTTCTTCGGTGTAGGCGAAACCAGAGCCGAGGCCACCCATCGTGAACGACGGGCGCACAACTAGCGGGTAACCGAGGTCTTTCGCGAATTCTTTTGCTTCTTCGATCGTGTGGGCGATGTGCGAACGTGCGACGTCTGCGCCCGCCTCGATCACAAGATCTTTGAAGATCTGGCGATCCTCGCCCCGCTGAATCGCTTCGACCTTCGCACCGATCAACTCGACATCATACTTTTCAAGAATGCCGCGTTCGTGCAGTTCCATCGCCGCGTTCAGCGCGGTCTGACCGCCGAGGGTCGGCAGAATGGCGTCTGGCTTCTCTTTCGCGATGATCGTCTCGATCACTTCTGGGGTGATCGGTTCGACGTAAGTCGCATCAGCAAAGTCAGGGTCGGTCATGATCGTCGCGGGGTTGGAGTTCACGAGAATGACGCGCACCCCCTCTTCGCGCAGCACCCGGCACGCCTGGGTGCCCGAGTAGTCAAACTCGCAGGCTTGCCCGATGACGATGGGCCCCGAGCCGATCACGAGCACCGAATTAATGTCTTGACGCTTGGGCATTAGTTGTTCTCCTTTGCGCCGGTGCTTGAGGTGGCGCGGTTCTTCACGAGCTGACGAAAACGGTCAAAGAGGTAGAAGGCGTCGTGCGGGCCTGCGGCTGCCTCTGGGTGAAACTGCACCGAAAACGCAGCAATATCAAGGCATTCAAGCCCTTCAACGACCTGATCGTTCAGGCTGTAGTGGCTGACCTGCACTCGGCCAAAGCCTGCCGGCGAATCGAACTCGCCGTCAATCGGCACGTCGACCGCGAAGCCGTGGTTCTGTGCGGTGATCTCGACGCGGCCGGTGCGCTTGTCGAGCACCGGCTGGTTGATGCCGCGGTGGCCGAAGGGCAATTTGTAGGTGTCGAAGCCGAGCGCGCGGCCCAGCAACTGGTTGCCAAAGCAAATGCCGAAGTAGGGCACGCCGTCGCGCAGCAACTCGCGCAACAGCTCGACCTGTGCGTCGGAAGCGGCAGGGTCGCCCGGACCGTTCGAGAAGAACAGCGCGTCTGGGGCAAGCTGCCGCATCTCGTCGAGCGTGGTCGAGGCGGGCAGCACGACCACGTCGAAGCCGTGCTCGGCAAGGTAATTCACGGTCGCACGTTTGATGCCGAGATCGAGCACCGCGATCGTACCGACACGTTCGACGCCTTCGACTGCGGCCACCTCGTAACGCTCAGGGGTGGTGACGACAGCCGAGAGGTTCTTGCCCTCCATACCGGCCTGTTGCAGCACGAGCTGCAGCTGGGCAGCAGCGTCGAGCGAGTAGTCGTCACCCGAGAAGACACCGGCGCGCATCGCGCCCGCCGAGCGAATGTGTCGGGTGATGGCGCGGGTATCGACACCGCTGATACCGACGACGCCATCGGTGACGAGGTCTTCATCGAGCGAACGCTGTGCCCGAAAGTTTGACACCCGGCGCGCAGGGTCACGCACAATGAATCCGGCTACCCAGATCTTGCGTGACTCTTTGTCGTCATCGTTTACGCCGGTGTTGCCAATGTGCGGCGCCGTCATGAGCACGATCTGCCCGGCGTATGAGGGGTCGGTGAGCGTCTCTTGGTAGCCCGTCATGCCAGTTGAGAACACGATCTCGCCGAGGGTCTGCCCGGTCGCACCGTATGCGCGCCCCTCGTAGCGGGTACCGTCTTCAAGCACGAGCACGGCGGGGCCGACTGGTACCGCGGCCGCGGGTGGTGCGGTGACTAGTTGTTCTGTCATTTCTCGTCCTCCTGAGACGCTGCGTTCGTGTATGCCTGTGCACCTGAGCGATCGGGTGCAGCAGCGCGAAGCTCTTCGATTGCCTGAGTAAATCTGTGTTGCTCTGCCTTGTCTTGCAGGCGAAAGCTCGATTCGAGAGCGGAGCCCTGGCCGCTGTTGGTAGCTGCATCGACGGGATGCCAGATCAAGAGGCTCAGCCCCTGGTGTTCAACTGCCTTGCCCACGCGTCGTGCTGCAGCACCACTGCCCTGCACCTGCGCAGCTGCGAGATGCACCGGGTCTTCCCCGTCGACCTGCAGCGTGACCCCGTCTGAGTACACCCACACATCGGCCGGGCCGCGATAGCGCAGCCCGCGCACAGCGACACGCACCAGCGGTTCACCGGTTGGGGTCGTTGACACATAAAGCACCCGGGTGAACTCGGCGATCAGCGCCCCGGTCGGGGCCTGTTCTGAGGTGCGAATAGTCGCGTCTCGGCGAGACCTGGCCCGCCAGCCGAGCCACATGGCGAGCAGCGCGACCGCGATAACGGCGATAACGACGAGTGCAAAGACCGGCCGGCTCATCGTGCGGCCTCCGCTGCTCGAGCAACCTGTGCAGCCTCGACGAGCGCGCCGTCGTCAAAGGTGAGATACCCATGTCGAATCGTTGTGTGCACTCGGCCCGGCAACTGCATGCCGAGATATGGCGAATTCTGGCTCATGCCGTGCAAGTGCGGCAGGGCGAACGTGCTCTCACCGTTCGGGTCGACCAGTACCAGGTCGGCGGGTTGGCCGACGTCTAGCGCTGCGGGGTGACCTTGCAGGCGGCCGATCTCGGCTGGTTTGTGTGAGAGCAAATGCTCGAGCTGTGCCCAGCTGACGTGCTGCTCACGAATGAGGGTCAAAAGCGCGATCGGCAACGCAGATTCAAGGCCGACCATGCCAAATGCTGCCGCGTCCCACTCGCATTCCTTGCTTTCAGCGGGGTGCGGGGCGTGGTCGGTCGCAATGATGTCGATGATCCCTTCAGCAACAGCCTCGCGCAGCGCCTGCACGTCTTCGCTGCGCCGAAGCGGCGGGTTCACCTTGTATCGCGGGTCATAGGTTCGCGCTAGGTCTTCGGTCAGAATGAGGTGATGCGGTGTCACCTCTGCAGTCACTTGCACCCCCCGAGCCTTGGCCCAGCGCACCACTTCGACCGACCCTGCCGTTGACAGGTGGCAGACGTGCAATCTCGCGCCGATGTGCTCTGCGAGCAGGGCGTCGCGGGCAATGATTGATTCTTCTGCGACTGCTGGCCAGCCTTTGAGCCCGAGCTCACTCGAGAGCGCACCCTCGTTCATCTGAGCGCCCTCAGTCAGTCTCGGGTCTTGCGCGTGCTGCGCAACCACGCCGTCGAACGTCTTCACATATTCGAGGGCGCGCCGCATAAGCAGTGAGTCATGCACACATTTGCCGTCGTCGCTGAACACCCGCACCTCGGCACGTGACTGAGCCATGGCGCCGATCTCGCTGAGACGCTCGCCTGCCAAGTCTTCAGTCACTGCACCGATGGGGCGCACGGTCGCATAGCCCGCCGCGTCACCCAGTGCCTGCACTTGTTCGACGACCCCAGCTGTGTCTTGCACTGGCAGGGTGTTCGCCATCGCGAAAACGGTTGTAAACCCGCCGGCTGCTGCCGCGCGCGTACCGGTGAGCACGGTTTCACTCTGCTCGAAGCCAGGTTCGCGAAGGTGGGTGTGCAAATCGACGAGGCCCGTCATTGCGATGAGGCCGTCCGCCTCGATCACCCGCTCGCCCTCACGAGCAACAAGCGAATCACCCTCAGCGCGGTCGACGATCTTTCCAGCCGAAATGCGCAAATCGACGGGGGCGACGCTGGCAACCTCTGCACCGCGTTCGACAACGTCTGCGGCAAGCCGCACTCGCCGTATCAAAATATCTGCATTAGTCATTGCTGCTCCGT
>JAAZHL010000159.1 GCA_012510755.1 Leucobacter sp. | reverse complement strand
GAGGCGGCCGTGCGCGCCGGTGCGCAGTACATCAACGATGTGTCAGGCGGGTTGCACGACCCGAAGTTGTACGAGGTGGCCGCGAGGCTCGGCCGTGAACGCGGGGCAAGCCTGATCATTGGCCATTGGCGCGGAGTGCCAGACCCAGGCCACGGTCGATCAGACTATCGCGATGTGGTGGCCGAGGTACGACAGACACTTGACAGTTTGGCTCGCGCAGCCGTGCGTCACGGCGTCGAGCCTGCTCGCATTGTGCTTGACCCGGGGCTCGGTTTCGACAAGACCACCGACCAAGGCTGGCAGGTGCTTGCGCACCTTGATCAGCTCACGTCTCTGGGCTACCCGGTGCTCATCGGTGTGTCCCGCAAACGCATGCTTGCCGAGACCCTTGACACCGTGATCGCTGACGGGCCGACGATGCACGATCGCGATGTGGCAACCGCGGCCGTCAGCGTGCTGGCCGCCCGCGCAGGTGCTTGGGGGGTGCGGGTGCACGATGTGCGATCGACAGTCACCGCGCTCGCGGTGGCGGCAGCGATCGAGACGAACGGGCCGGCGGGCGTCGATGGCAGCCCGCATGCACGAGTGGGCAGTAGTGGCGCCGCCTCTCTTGCGCAGGTGGGCAGTAGTGGTGGGGCAAGTGTGGCAGACACCGCAACGAGTGCCCACGCGGTGCCCGATCGCATCACGCTCACGGGGCTCGAAGTGTTTGCCCACCATGGCGTCTTCGCCCACGAGCGTGAACACGGCCAGCGGTTCATCATTGACGCGAGCGTGGCGGTCGATCTCAGCGCCGCGGCGGCCGGTGACGACCTCGCCGCGACGGTGAACTATGCGGAATTGGCGGGCGCGATCCTCGTAGCTGCAGAGAAAGACCCCGTCGATCTCATCGAAACCCTCGCACAACGGCTCGCGACGGTGGCGCTGCAATTCGCGGCCGTGCGTGACGTCACCATCACCGTGCATAAACCCGATGCACCAATCGACGCGGTGTTTGACGATGTCTCGGTCACGATTCACCGCACGCGGCAACACCCCGGGCGCCTGCCGCGTGTGGTCGCGCACGCACAGCACGTTCAGCAGGCACAGCACGCACAAGATGCCCAGCGGCAGGGCGACGCATGATCGCCCAGGTTGTGCCGGTGTTGCACGCCTTCGGCGCCAACCTTGGCGACCGCGGTGAGACGATCTCCCACGCCCAAGAAGAGCTCGCGCAGACCCCCGGCATCACCGGTTTTCAGGCGTCGCCGCTGCGAGAGACGATTGCGCTCACGACTGAGGGCCCAGACCCTGACGCTCCGCGTTATCTCAACGGAGTTGCCCTCGCCCAGACGACGTTGTCACCGCACGAGCTGCTCGACGTGCTGCAGCGCATCGAACGACGACACGGGCGAGTGCGTGACACACAGTGGGGTGATCGCACGCTCGACATCGACCTGATTCTTTACGGCGGCAAAGTGATCGCTGATGAACGGCTCACGGTTCCGCACCCGCGGGCGCACGAGCGAGACTTTGTGCTCTCGCCGTGGCTTGACCTCGACCCGAACGCGGTGCTCATGGGGCACGGCAGAGTGACCGAGCTGCTGCAACGCATCGGTGACACCACGCTGCCGCTGGACGATTCAGGTGCCTATCACGGCGACGGGTCGTTCTCGGGCGGCGAAGGTAACCGAGACCAGGCCACCGCACCCACCGGGGCTGCCGCACCCACCGGGTCCGCCTCACCTGCCGCGCCCACCGGGGCTGCCGCGCCCACCGCCAACGTGAGGGCCTCGCAATGAACGGCACCACGCGCACGCCTTGGCTTGCCACAGTCGCATTTGCTGTCGTGGGCGGCAGCGCTGGCCTCTTGCTGCAGCACCTACGGTCAACCCAGGGGCTCGGCCCGCTGGTGCCCCCACTGTCGCTACCGTTTACTTTGCTGGTGCTGGCTGCCGTGCTGCTGTCGCTCGGTATCGCCCTGCGCCGCGCAGTGACTCGTCGATCTGGCAAGGCGGTGAACCCCTTTCACGCGGTGCGGCTGCTTGCCGGCGCGAAGGCCGGGCAGTACGCGGGTGCGCTCTTTGGCGGGTTCGGTGCAGGGCTCGTGCTGCAACTACTCAGCCGTGCAGTGATGCCACCGCCCCCGAGCTGGCTGCCGATGGCGCTGGTCTTCGCGGCCGGGCTCGTGCTGGTGATCTGCGGCATCATTACCGAATCGCTTTGCCGTGTGCCACCTACCGACCCAGAAAACGAAGAAGAAGCGACGCAAGGCGAAGCTGAGCCGGGTGCGGCGTAACGCTCGCAGAGAACCCTGTCACATCTTCAGCAACACCGCGCAACCCTCAGGCGTGGCCTCGGTCGGCACCCTAGGCTTAAGGCATGAGTGAAAACGAGTGGCCCGTGGCACACGGCGGCTGGAACCGTGTGTCATCGCGGTATGCATGGGCAGACCTCGGCACGAATCTGCTGTTGGTGCTCGTAGTTGTGGCGGTCTACGTTTTTCTTAACGTGATCAACGCCGAGACCCCGCCCTTGCAAGTGCATCTCATCTTCGCTGCGGTGGCGGTCGGTTTATTAGTAAACGCGATATTGGCCTTTCGGCGAGTTCGCGCAATCGGCTATGTGCTGCGCGAAGACGACCTGCTCTTTCGCCGGGGAATCATGTTTGAACGCGTCATCGCAGTGCCGTATGGGCGGCTGCAACTCGTCGACGTGACGCGTGGCCCGCTCTTGCGAGCCCTCGGGCTGTCGACACTGAAGTTCATCACGGCCAGCGCGGCGACAGGGGTGCAGCTGCCAGGACTGCCAGAGACCGAAGCCGAGGCCCTGCGCGATCGACTCATTGAGCTTGCTGAAACGAGGCGGTCAGGCCTGTGACTGGCGACACGCAGCACCCGGGCCACGACGGTGCAACACCACTCGACCTCGAATTGCCGTGGCGCAGACTGCATCCCCTTTCGCCGCTGTTGCGCGGCGGGCTTTTCTTGATTGTGCTCATCGGCGGCATTATTGCCAACTTGCGCGATCGAGTGCTTGAGCTCTTTGTCGCCGAAGAATACGTCGAAGCTTTGGGGCCAAATGAAGGCGATCTCATCGACTTCTTGGTGGCGCAAGGGTTGGTGATCTGGCTGCTGCTGGCAGTGCTTGCCGTCATCTTGCTGATCGTGGGAATCTCTTGGATGAGTTGGCGGTTTGCGAGCTTTCGCATCACTTCAGAGGCTGTTGAATCTCGCTGGGGCATTGTTTTCAAACAGCATCGACGAGCGCCGCTCGAGCGTATTCAGAGTGTGAACCTGCAACGTTCGCTGCTAGCTCGATTGCTTGGTCTCACCCAGGTTGAGATTCAGACGGCCGGGCAGGGCGGCAAGGTTGCCTTGCAATACCTCGGGCATCGCGATGCAAAGCAAGTGCGTGAACAGATTCTGCTTGCTGCTGGGGCGAGAAGCCGACGTACTGGTGCGAGCGGCGCGCAGACATTGCTGAGCGGTGAGGGGGCGAGGATCGCATCGCCTGAAGGGGCACAGCACGACCCGTCATCGCTGCAAGTCGACCCGGCTGGCCGCACCTATGCGACCGCGAAAGGCGCACTTGATGACCGTCTGCGTGACCTCGCTGATTTCGATATTGACCCGAGCGCGCGCGACGCGGGTGCACTCATCAAGGTGCCCACCTCGCGTTTGATCGCAAGCATTCTGCTCAGTTCTGAGATGCTCATACTCGTCTTGATTGTGCTCGCGTTGGTTGGGTCGAGCATTTGGGCTTCACCGTTTATCTTGGCGGGCCTGTTTCCGGTCATGCTGGTGTTTCTCGGTGTGCTGATAGGGCAGTTTAATAAGGGATTCAATTTTGTGCTCTCGCGTGCCGCTGACGGGGTGCGGGTCGGTGCGGGGCTCACCTCAACGACCACCGAGACCGTGCCGTTCGGCAGGGTGCACGCGGTTGAAGCGATGCAGCCTCTTGGGTGGCGTCCGTTCGGTTGGTGGAAGATGCGCATCACGACTGCGGGCCATTCAGCTGCGCAGGCGGGCCAGAATAAGCTGCAGAACACGGTCTTGCCGGTAGGCGATGTGAACGATGTGGTGCGTGTGTTTGAGACGTTGCTGCATGGTGACGAAGAGGGAAGCGCTGAACGTGAAGCGTTGATTCTTGACGGGCTTATTGGTTCGGCAACCGGATATTTGAAGGCGGGCAAACGCTCAGGACTCTTGCTGTTGGGCAAGAAGCGCGCTGGCTTGCGAATCGAGTATGCGCAAGGAGAGCAGGCGAGCCTCAGAATTCGACGCGGCTGGTTCACCAAGACGCTGTGCGTGATGCCGATATTGCGCGCACAGTCGATTCAACTCAGCAGACCGCTGTGGCATCGTCTGTTCGGGCTGGCCGTCGTGCAGGCACATACGGTGCTCGGTCCAGTGCGCATGCAAATGCGCGGGCTTGCGCTCGACGATGCGCGGCAGGCCTTTGACGTGCTTGCTGACACCGTGGTTGCGGTGCAGGGGGCAGAGGCCCAGCGAGTCGCTGAGCGTGCGAAAGGACAGCCGTGAGCGTTCGCGAGGGTCGACTCAGTGTGGGTATTGTCGGTGCTGGCCGTGTGGGCCCGGTGCTCGCGCTCGCGCTCGCTGGCGCGGGCCACATGCTTACTGCGGTCAGTACGATCAGCGAAGAAAGCCGTGAGCGTGCCGAGACGTTGCTGCCGGGGGTGCCAGTGCTTGACGTGCCCGATGTCGTGCGGTGCAGCGAGCTCGTGGTGTTTGCGATCCACGCAGATGAGCTGCCGGGGCTGGTGCACGGTCTCACGCAGACCGGAGCATGGCAGCCGGGTCAGATCGCCCTGCACACCGCACCCGAGCTTGGCTACGGGGTCTTCTCGCCGGCGCTCGCGTCGGGCGTGATACCGATTGCTTTTCATCCCGCGATGACGTTCACCGGCACGAGCCTTGATCTTGCTCGTTTGAGTGGCGCCAGTGTTGCGGTCAGCGCGCCGACACCTGTGCTGCCGATCGGCCAGGCGCTCGCAGTCGAGATGGGGGCAGAACCGGTGGTCATCGCCGAACACGACCGTGCTGCGTATGCCGAGACAATTGCTGCGGCTACTGAGTTTTCACGCGCGGTGGTGCGTCAAGCGGTCGATGGGTTGCG
Organism: Leucobacter sp.; assembly: GCA_012510755.1. Taxonomy (GTDB): domain Bacteria; phylum Actinomycetota; class Actinomycetes; order Actinomycetales; family Microbacteriaceae; genus Leucobacter. The sequence goes on along the minus strand of JAAZHL010000159.1, from coordinate 3,469 downwards.
AGCGCTCGGCATCGATCGCCCAGATCGGGTGCTCGGGGGCCTCGTGCGGAGCGCCACTGAAGAAGAGCTGCGCGCTGCGGCTGGGCTCGCACCCGACACTGACGCGTAGGCGCTGCCCGCGTGTTACCGGCTGGCTGAGTCGGGAGAGCGTCTCGGTGAGCGTGCGGCAAGCAGAGCACACAGGGCAGCGATGACCGCAGAACTGAGCGCCACGGCACCCATTGGCACCGCGGTGTGCTCACCCCATGCGCCCACGACCGGTGCCAGTAGACCGCCGACTGCGAACTGCATCGATCCGAGCACTGCCGCACCCATGCCGCGGGCTTGCATCGCCTCGGCGAGCGCGAGCGCGCTTGCATTCGACATGGTGAAGCCCGCGCCCGCGGTCAATATGGCCGCACAAGTGATGAAACTCCAGACTGCGAGGGTCGAGGTGAGCGAGAGCAGCAGCAGAGCGGCGGTGCCGGTGAGGAGCAGTGCGATGCCGAAGCTCAGCATGCGGGCAGGGCCACGGCGAGGGGCCAGGTTCGCGTTGACGATGTTCGCGCTTATCAGTGCGGCACCGCCGACTGCGAAACCAAACGCATACGTGACTGGTGACATGCCAATTACGTTGAGCCCAACGAAGGGAGACCCCGAGATGTAGGCAATCATTGCGCTGAAACCAAAGACAAAGGCAAGCGCAAAGAACATGTATCGGGGCGTGCGAATGATGCTGCCGAGCGGTGCATATACGGCGAGCAGGCCACCTGAACGCCGCAACTCGGGCGGCAGTGATTCTGGAATGAAACGCCATGCCAGCATAAGAATGAGCACTGAAATGCCGGCGAGTGTGGCGAGGGTGCCTCGCCAACCCCAGAGTTCGTGGGTGAGGGCGCCAATTGGTGGGGCGAGAAGCGGCCCGAGCCCTCCCATCATCGCGATGAGGCTGAGCGCCTTCACCGCGGTTTCGCCCTCGCTCAAATCGACTGCGATCGCGCGGGCGAGCACAATGCCCGCGGCGCCAGTGAAGCCGAGCAGTAGTCTCAGCGCGACGAAGATCTCGATGCTCGGGGTGAACACGAGGGCAATGCCAGCGGCTGCATAGACGGTGAGAAAACCGAGCAAGAGCGGCCGTCTGCCGAACCTGTCTGACAGCGGCCCGATGACCAGTTGGCCCACCGCAGCACCGAGGAAGAACATCGACAGCGTGAGTTGCACGAGCGATGCTGTCGTGTTGAGATCTTGTTGAATGCTGCCGAACGATGCGAGATACATATCGGTCGCGAGCGGGCTCACCGCACCGGTGAATCCCAGCACGCCGAGCAGCAGTGGGGTGAGGCGCGGGGAATGTTGTGTCACGTAAGGATCGTATATCTTTTACATGTCCAGTACTGCACGGGCGTTTTCGTCGAGGTCGACCACCCCTGTGGCGACGTGTGCCTCGCGAAGCAGCCGGCTTTGTTCTCCCGGCAGCCTGCCGTTTGCGCTCAAGATCTCGTTGAGGAGCTGCTCGTTTGCGTCGAAACCCCCTGCAGTGTCGCCCAAGAGCTTCGGATCGATCGCGAGATAGAGTGCGCCAAAATCGTCTGGTTCGTGCAATTGCTCACCGCGTTTCACCGCAGAGGTGCGCGAAGTGACAAAGCCAGACACCATCAATTCGATCATGAGCGCAAGCCCATACCCCCGGTGTCCGCCAAAGGGCAGCACTCTGCCGCGACCGCTCTCGTCGGTGACGGCATGAGGGTCGGTCGTCATCTTGCCGCTGCTGTCGAGTGCCACGCCTTCGGGAAGTTCGCCGCCGACCGTGCGCAGACGCATGACCTCATTGAATGCAATCGCAGAGGTGGCCATGTCGAGTACGAGTGGCGGGTGCGCAGATCGTGGCACAGCAATCGCTAACGGATTTGTGCCGAGCGCTGGCGTGGTCGAGCCGGGGGCTACCACCACCAACGGAGTGCTATTGAACGCGAGCGCGATGAGCCCCTGTTCTGCAACGCGCTCGACGAGGTAGCCGAGCGCGCCGCTGACGCCAGCACTATGGACCGAGACCAGGGCAAGTCCCGTGTGGCTGGCCTTCTCGGCAAGCAGGTCGACCGCTTCACGGTGCACAAACGGCGAGAGGTGGTAGCCGCCATCAACGATCGCAGCAGCTGGTGAAGTGTGATCAACGTGAACATCGCGACGGCGAGACGCGCCGAGCGAGTACTCAGTTGCCATGTTGCGCAGCAAGCGTACCCCGTGGGAGCGATGCCCTCGAAGCTCGGCGTCAACGCACATCTCTGTAGCCACGTCTGCTTCCCGCTCGGGCGCGCCGAGATCGAGTAAATATTGCTTGACCCGTTGTGTGAGGGCGTCGATAGAGATGCTCATCAGGTTACTGCTGAGTCTCAAGATCGAGAAACCCTGCAGCAAGCATGACTTCGAGAGACTGAATGTAGTGCGACGCCAAGAGAGCGGTCGCGGCTTCGGTGTCGCGATCGAGAGTGGCCTGCATGATGAGGTCGTGTTCATGCTCGATATCACGTTCGAGCGCAGCGGGCGATGGGGCGGCCCACCGACGGTAGAGTTCGCCCGCGTCAAACAGGGTGCGAGACAGATCGAGCAGCATTGGCACGTTGCTGCCCACAATTAAAGCTGCGTGAAATTCGCGGTGAGCGGCCGACCACTCGTTTCGAGTATGCAGCGGATCAGCGTGTGTGCGACGCATGGTTCTGGCGAGAACGTGATGCTTCGTCATCACCTCGGTCTCCCAGTTGATGTCACCACGTTCGATGGCGAGTTGCAGGGCAAACGTATCGTTATGCACTCGCACCAGAGTGAGATCTTTCAGCTCTTCAAGGGTGAGCGAGGGCACAAAGAACCCCTGTGAGGGTTTGCTCACTGCCAGGTATTCCGATGCCAGACGCACCAGCACCTCGCGAACGACGGTGGTGCTGGTGCCGTAGTGCTCCGACAGTTCAGCTGGGGCAAGGCGCGCACCGGGACGCCACTGCCCGTTCATGATGTCGTTGCTCACCAGTTCATACACGTGAGACGACAGCGTTTTTGCTGCACCCTGCCTAGCCATGTAACAAAGCATACCTGATCGGATAATGCATTTTGATTTGACTAATGCATAAAGGTACTTTTAATATCTGAACTACACAACGTGGTGAGAAAGTAGACGAGGTGTTCATGCCACACGAACGGCAACCTTTATTCTCGAGATTCAGACTCAATAGTTTTACAGTAGCGGTGCTGGGCGTTATCTGCATGGTGATGTCCATGCAGTTACCCCTCGGCACTCTGCAGACCCCTGGTGCTGGCATGTGGCCGCTTCTGGTCTCTGCCGCACTCATTGCAGTCGCGGTCTTCATTCTTTTTACTGAACGGGACGGTGAAGATTACGAATCCCTCACGAGGCGCTCTTTTGTCTCGCTGTTGGGGTTTTTGTGGATCGGCGTATTTGTGGTGATGTTCACCCATCTCGGATTCACGATTTCCTCAT
>JAAZHL010000022.1 GCA_012510755.1 Leucobacter sp. | reverse complement strand
GGTCGGGCGAGCAAACCAGTTGTAATAGAAGGGCCCGTGCCCGCGGCTCGATCCGGCCCCAACTCCGGTGACGGCAATGAGGCGGCCGCAACCTGCCTCATTCATCGCGCTGATCAGATTCGCGGTGCCGGCCTCGTGCACACCTCGGGCGTCACGATGCCAGGGTTTGCCGCCGAGCGTGCAAATCACGACGTCGATGTCGGCAAGTGCGGTTCGTAGGCTGGACCGGTCGCGCACATCACCCTGTACGACGTTCGGCCAGGTTGACTCGAGCGCCGCGGGCCGCCGCGCAAAGGCGCGAATGTCGTGCTGTGCAGGGTCTGACTGGGTGAGCACCGCACGGCCCATGGGGCCGGTAGATCCGATGAGCAAGATGCGCTGAGGCGAGCGTGGGGTCGGCATGGTCTGAGCCTAGCCTGATCGATGAGCCATAGTGAATGATGGGAGACATGGATCGCTCGCAGTTTCTTGCACCGGCCCTTGAAGTGGCGCCGCGACTGCTGGGCGCACGACTGTCGGTCGATAGCGAATGCGGCAAAGTGACGGTGCGCATCACCGAGGTTGAGGCCTACCACGGACTCGGCACCCCCGGCCCGCACGATGCCGGTTCGCACGCGCGCGACCGCCTCACCGCGCGCAACGCCTCAATGTTTGGGCCACCCGGCCACGCCTACGTGTATTTGAGCTATGGCGTGCATTACGCGCTGAACCTTGTCTGTTCACCCGAAGGTGCTGCCTCAGGAGTGCTGATTCGTGCGGGCGAGGTGGTTGATGGAGCGGCCCTTGCATTGCGCCGACGCGAGCTGGGCAAGGCGAAACGTGCCATTCGCGCGCACGAATTGGCCCGCGGCCCCGGCAACCTTGCGCAGGCACTTGGTATTCATCGCGATGTGCACAACGGTAGTGACGTCTTTAGTGCTCCCTTTGAGCTGCACGCACCAGAGGTGGTACCGGGTGAGATTGCACGTGGGCCCAGAGTGGGCGTGAGTGGCCACGCTGGCAGCACCGAGTTTGCCTGGCGGTTTTGGCTCACCGAAGACCCGACAGTGTCTGCGTATCGGCCCGGCCGCAATGTGCCGGGCCGATACGCCAGATCAGTCTGCGCTTGATGAGGCTGCGCTACAGCTGCCTGCGCTAGATGAGTGTGCCGACGGGTTCGCGATGTGTGAAACCAGTGGGTACGTGGTTAGTGAAACCAGAGAGCACGTGGTTAGTGAAACCAGAGAGCAAGCTCACGCTCGGCAGAGAGCGTCGAGTCGCTGCCGTGCACCAGGTTCTGCTGCACGTTGAGACCCCAGTCGCGCCCGAGGTCACCACGAATGGTGCCAGGCGCTGCGGTGGTGGGGTCGGTTGCCCCGGCGAGTGACCTAAACCCCTCAATCACACGATTGCCCTGCGCACGAACGGCCACGATCGGGCCCGAGAGCATGAACTCAACGAGTGGTTCGAAAAAGGGCTTGCCCTGATGCTCTTCATAGTGCGCGTCAAGCAGTTCGCGAGGTGCATTGACCATACGAAGATCGACGATCTTGTAGCCTTTAGCCTCGACGCGACGAAGAATCTCACCCGTGAGCCCCCGTGCGACGCCATCTGGCTTCACGAGAATGAGGGTTTCTTCTACAGACATGCGTGCTCCTTGCAGGTAGTGGTGTGTTCGGGCACAAGCTTACCGCTCGCCATGCTGCGGGTGAGATTCTGCGACGTTCCAAAGTTGCTGCCCAACACTCCGTTATTCTGTGGGTGCGCAGCGCAACGCAGGATCTCACCAGAGTGCGTCGCGCCCTCAGCTTTGTGCCGCGAGCCACGCGGCGCGATCCCGGTCAATCTTTGCTCCCTTGACCATGCAGTAGACCCAGAGCGCGGTGAACAACAGCCCGACAATGTGTGCGGTGGGAATAATGATGGCCGTGGCCAACATCAGCCCGTGCACCACCCAGCCCAATATGATGCCGACTCTGCCGATGCGCATACACGCGAGAGCAACGACACAGCTCGCTGCGAGTCCGCCCGCGATGACGAGGCCAAGTTCGCGTGGTTCAAGCAGGCCAAGCCCAAAGATCGCGAGCCCGATGAGCACCACAACGATCAATTCAAACCCGAGAGTGATTGAGGCAAGCGCACGCTGTGTCTTAGCCGTCACCTGAGCGTCTGCAGCCCCCGCGACTCGCATGGCAGCATTGTGCGCTGCAGCTTCTGACGGAGACAGCTCGAGCGGTGATTCGCCTGCCGTATGTCTACGGTCGCTCATTTGTCGCCCCACCCCTCGTCCTGCGCCAGGGTGAGGGCCTCGCCGACGAGCAACACCGAACCGGTGACCAACACCGCGCGACCATCTTCCTTTCGTGCCCACGCACGTGCGATCTCGAGCGACTCGTGCAGCGACGCGGCCACGCTCACCGAAAGCTGCCCTTCGAACTCACGAGCGACCCGCTCAAGATCGTCGGCTGTCATGCTTCGAGAAGAACTCACCGGGGTGAGCAGCATCTGCGAGGCAATCGGTGCGAGGGCTTCGAGCACTCCGTAGGCGTCTTTGTCACTGAGCGCACCCGCAACGAGCGTCAGTTCGGTGAACGCAAATGACTCAGTCACTGCCCGTGCCAACGCTTCGGCGCCGTGAGGGTTGTGCGCGGCATCGACATAGACAATCGGATCAGCGCTGATGAGCTGCAGTCTGCCGGGCGACGTCAGCTGCCCGAGACCTTCTTCGAGCACTTCTTGTGGAATTGGACGCTCTGCCCCAAAAAACACCTCGACCGCGGCAACCGCGAGCGCGACGTTTTGCGCCTGATGCGCACCATAGAGCCCCACGAACACCGGATCGTAGCGGTGCCCGTGCAGCCCCTGCAGTTCAAGCTGCCTCCCCCCGACAGCCAGCAAATCTTCACCCACACCGAAGTCACGGTCAGCCAAGAAAAAGCCAACCGACTGCGCTTCTGCTGCCTCGACAATCTCGACGATCGCTTCGGGGGCCGGCACCGCACTTACTACCGTGCCCGCAGGCTTAATAATTCCCGCCTTCGTGCGAGCGATCGTCTCAATGTCGCGGCCAAGATGCGCGGTATGGTCAAGATCGATCGGTGTGAACACGGCGACCTGAGCATCAGCGATATTGGTCGCGTCCCATTCGCCGCCCATACCAACTTCAAGCACTGCAACATCGACGGGTGCGTCGGCGAAGACTGCGAAAGCAAGCACCGCGAGCGCCTCAAAAAAAGTGATGGGGCCCTGACCCTCTTGCTCGAGCTGCGCATCGAGCACCTGCATCGGCAACTGTAGTTCTGCCCACGCGTCAGCGAGCACATTACCCCCCACAGGTTCACCATCGAGCTGAATGCGCTCGGTGAACGCGACGAGATGCGGGCTCGTGAAGAGCCCCGTTCGCAACCCTTGCGCTCGTAGCAGCGACTCAACTGCGCGAGCTGTCGAGGTTTTGCCGTTGGTGCCAGCGATCTGGATGACCGGGTACGAGAGCTGCGGGGTGCCGACAAGTTCTGCCAAGCGCCGCACCGGCTCGAGCCTCGGGCGGGGGTTAGCCTCACCTACTCGCTCGAGCAGTTCGTCATACACGCGGTCGGCCGCTCGCTCTGCTGTGGTCATTTCATGCCTCGTTCACTGGTATCGATCGTGATCACCAGAGGTGCCTTTGCTGTACCAAGCGCCTCAGCATGGCTCACGAAGACACCATCGCCCGGCTGGTGCAGGCGGTCAATCACTGTTGCGATATCTTCAGTTTCTTGCACAGCAAACCCGACCGCAAGTGTTTCACCCGCAATGAGATCAGCATGAGCCTGAAGCGCGGCCGCCTCTTGTGGACTCGCGTTCAGCGCGAGCACGATGCGATCACTCACGTCGAGGCCAGCACTCTTGCGTGCCTCTTGCACGGCTCGTATCGCGTCACGCGCGATGCCTTCTGCCTCAAGTTCGGGGGTGGTCTCGGTGCGCAGCAGCACGAACCCGCCGCCTGGCAGAAGCCCCAGCGCATCGCGGCTTTCTTCCCCGCTGCCGGCTGAGAGGGTCAGCTCGTACTCCCCCGGTTCGAGCGCAAAGCCGCCAGCCACGACGACGCCGTCTTCCTCTCGCCAGTCAGCAGCCTTCGCCGCACGAATGACCTGCTGCACATCTTTGCCCAGACGTGGTCCAGCGGCACGAGCGTTTACTGAGAGGGTCTGCACGACACCGTATTTCTCAGCGCTGTCATCTTTGAGGTGCTTCAGCTTCACCTTCTTCACGTTCAACTCTTCGGCGAGAATGTGCTTGAACGGCTTGAGCGCCTGTTTGCGTGAAGTTATGACTTTGAGGGTCGCGAGCGGCAGGCGCACCCGCAGCTGGTGCGCCTTGCGCAGCGCCAACGCTTGCGAAGTGATCTGACGCAGTTCGTCCATCGCCTCGACCAGCTCATCGTCGACCGCGAATGCTGACGCGTCAGGCCATTCTTCGAGGTGCACCGATCGACCTGCGGTGAGACCGCGCCAGATCTCCTCGGTGATCAGCGGTGCGAGCGGGGCAGCCACACGGGTGAGCGTTTCAAGCACCGTGTACAGGGTGTCGAACGCCTGTCGGTTGCTCGGCTTGCCATTCTCACCGTTCACGCCCTCCCAGAATCGATCGCGCGACCGCCGCACATACCAGTTGGTCAGCACCTCAACGTAGTCACGCAGCGTCTCCGCGGCTGACGTCGTGTCGAGCGACTCAAGATGGGCCGCGACCTCGCGAATCAACACACCGGTCTTTGCCAAAATGTAGCGGTCGAGCGGGTCATCGCTGTCAGTGCGCCACTCCCCTGAAACTCCGTCAGCGTTGGCGTACAGGCTAAAGAAATACCAGGTGTTCCACAACGGCAGCAAGAACTGGCGCACACCCTCACGAATGCCCTCTTCAGTCACAATTAGGTTGCCGCCGCGCACCACCGGCGAGGCCATCAAGAACCAGCGCATGGCGTCGCTGCCGTCACGATCAAACACTTCGTTGACGTCTGGATAGTTGCGCAGGCTCTTCGACATCTTGTTGCCGTCGCTGCCGAGCACAATGCCGTGGCTGATGACGTTCTTGAAGGCAGGTCGATCAAACAGCGCTGTCGCCAGTACGTGCATCACGTAAAACCAGCCGCGAGTTTGGCCGATGTATTCGACGATAAAGTCGGCTGGCTGGTGCGTGTCAAACCACTCACGGTTCTCGAACGGGTAATGTGCCTGCGCGAACGGCATCGAACCCGAATCGAACCACACGTCGAACACGTCTTCGATGCGCCGCATCGTCGACTTGCCCGTCGGATCGTCGGGGTTTGGTCGCGTCAGCGAGTCAATGTAAGGACGATGCAGGTCAACTTCTTGGGTCTCGGGGTTGATCGGCAACTCACCAAAATCGCGCTCGAGATCGGCGAGTGAGCCATAGACATCGACGCGAGGATATTCAGGGTTGTCGCTCTTCCAGACAGGAATCGGGCTGCCCCAGTAACGGTTGCGACTGATCGACCAGTCTCGTGCGCCCTCAAGCCACTTTCCGAACTGCCCGTGCTTCACATTCTCGGGCACCCAGTTGATCTCTTCGTTCACCTCGAGCATGCGCTCTTTGATCTCGGTCACCCGCACAAACCAGCTCGATACCGCCTTGTAGATCAGTGGGTTGCGGCAGCGCCAACAGTGCGGGTAGCTGTGTTCATAGCTTGCCTCACGCAACAACCGGCCCCGCTGCTTGAGCAGGCGAATCAGCTGACGGTTCGCGTCAAACCAGAGCTCACCGGCCACATCGGTGACCGCGCTAATGAAGCGGCCACCTTCATCAAGGCTGACGATTGTCGGCATTCCGGCGGCCGAGGTGATGCGCATATCGTCTTCACCGTATGCTGGCGACTGGTGCACGATGCCGGTGCCGTCCGTCGTCGTCACATAGTCATCGACGAGCACCCGCCAGCACTGCTGCGTGCCCCAGGTCTCAGCGTCACTGAAGTAATCGAAGACCGGCTCATATTCAAGATTCTCGAGGTCTCGGCCTACGACGGTTCGCTCGACCGCAGCGCTGGCAGCCTCACCCGATTCGTAGCCAAGTTCCTTTGCGTGCGCGGCCACCAGGTCTACGGCCAAGAGATACCGTGCCTCGCCAGCCACGCCACCATCGGCCGCACCCGCTTCGCCAGCGGCAATCACGGCATACGCGATCTCGGGACCAACCGCGAGCGCGGCGTTCGTCGGCAACGTCCAGGGAGTGGTCGTCCAAGCAAGTGCGCGCACGCCATCAAGCCCAAGCTCGGTTGCGCGCGATCCTCGTAGAGCAAATGTGACGGTCACAGACGGATCTTGACGCATCTGATACACGTCGTCATCCATGCGCAGCTCATGGTTCGACAGCGGCGTCTCGTCACGCCAGCAATACGGCAAAACCCGGTGGCCCTCGTACGCGAGACCCTTATTGTAGAGCTGCCCGAACGCCCACAGCACACTCTCCATGAAAGGCAGATTGAGCGTCTTGTAGTCGTTCTCGAAGTCAACCCAGCGCGCCTGGCGGGTGACGTACTCTTCCCATTCTTTGGTGTAGAAAAGCACCGACTCCTTCGCCTTCTTGTTGAAGACGTCGATGCCCATCGTTTCGATCTCGCTCTTTTCGGTGATGCCGAGCTGCTTCATCACCTCAAGTTCGGCGGGTAAACCGTGCGTGTCCCAGCCAAAGCGGCGCTCGACTTTCTTGCCGCGCATCGTCTGAAAG
>JAAZHL010000158.1 GCA_012510755.1 Leucobacter sp. | reverse complement strand
GGGAATGACCGGGCACACGTCGCCGCACCCCATGGTGACCACCACATCAGCCGCGCGTACAGCGTCATCGGTGAGCGGTTTTGGGAATCGCTCCTGCGCCTGGTCGCCCTCGATTTCTGTGAGGAGCGACTTGATACGTGGGTGCACGTCGGTTGCTGGGGTGGATCCTGCAGACCGTGCGAGGACCTTTCCACCCGAGAGCTGGTTGACGAGTGCTGCCGCGAGATGTGATCTGCCCGCGTTCTGCACGCATACGAAGAGCACCTGCGGGATCCCGTTTTCGTGGTCGCGGGTGAGATCTGTGAGCCGCTGTCTCGCGAAGCGCTCGGTCAGTGGAATGAGGTGTCGCGTCACCTTCGCCGAGCGTGCGAGGCTCGCGTACGACTCGCGGACGACGGTCACAACCAGGTCGCGACTAATCACGGCGTGTTCCGCGGCGAGCTCGTCCGCGAGGTGGGTGACACGTTCGTCGAGGTTCTCTACCGGTTCGGCTGGCGTGTGGGAACACTCGTGCTCCTCAGGCGCCTCGGCGGCGAGCACTGCCGCGGGCGCGAACGACTCTAACAATGCTCTGTCCGCCGCCTCTTGGGGGGGCTGTAGCCGGTAGTACACCCAGGTGCTGCGGCGCTCGGAGGTGAGGAGGCCGGTGTCTTTGAGTACTTTCAGGTGGTGTGAGATGGTCGGTTGCGACACGTCGCCGAGTTCGGCGAGGTCGCAGACGCAGGCCTCACCGCGCGGATCGGAGACGATCGCTGACAGCATACGCAAGCGCAGCGGGTCGGAGAGTGCCTTGAGCCGACTCGCCACGACGGTTGCGGCATCGATCCCGATCGGGTGTGACCCATCGGGTTCACAGGTGCGATCGGTGGGAGCAGGGATGGTGTTGCTCATGATGTCCTCACGGGTGTCTCGATCGCTACCGGGGCGTAGGGGTCGGTGTGAAACCAAGCTCGGGCAGCCCACAGCGACACATACACGAGACCCACCAGTACCGGCACCTCGATGAGTGGGCCGACGACACCGGCAAGGGCCTGCCCACTCGTGGCGCCGAAGGTGCCGATCGCAACCGCGATCGCGAGTTCAAAGTTGTTGCCCGCCGCGGTGAAAGCGAGCGAGGTGGATCGGGCATACTCCATGCCGAGCGCTTTGCCGAGCAGGAGACCCGCGAACCACATCACGCCGAAGTAGATGAAGAGCGGCAGTGCAATGCGTGCCACGTCGAGGGGGTTCGCGATGATCGCATCACCCTGGAGTGCGAAGAGCAGTACGATCGTGAAGAGGAGCCCGTACAGCGCCCACGGGCCGATAACAGGGAGAAAGGATACTTCGTACCAGTCCCGTCCTCGCCGCCGCTCCACGATCCACCTGGAGACGAACCCGGCGATCAGGGGGACCCCAAGGAAGACGAGCACGTTCAGCGCGATCTGCCAGACCGAGACCTCAAGGCCTTGCGTGTCGAGGCCGAGCCAGCCGGGCAGCACGGTCAGGTAGAACCAGCCGAGCAGCGCGAATGCGACCACCTGGAAGACGGAGTTGATGGCGACCAGCACCGCGGTCGCTTCCCGGTCGCCGCAGGCCAGATCGTTCCAGATCACGACCATCGCGATGCAGCGCGCGAGCCCGACGATGATGAGGCCGGTGCGGTACTCCGGCAGGTCGGGGAGGAAGAGCCACGCGAGCGTAAACATGACCGCGGGGCCAGCGATCCAATTCAGCAAAAGCGAAGAGATGAGGAGCCGTTTGTCGCCGGTGACTGCCGCGACTTTGTCGTACCGAACCTTCGCGAGCACGGGGTACATCATGACGAGCAGCCCGATGCCGATCGGCACCGAGATACCGCCCACCTCGAGTCGGGCGAGGAAGTCGGAGAGAGCGGGAACGAAGCGCCCCAGTAGGAGGCCCACGACCATGGCGAGGCCGATCCACAGCGGCAACCACTTATCGAGCGTCGACATGCGTTTCGGAGTTGCCCGGGGTGGTGCAGTTAATGAGCCGCTTCCTTGATTCGACATTCTTCTATATTGGTGAGTATCGATGGCTGAAGCAACTTCTGGCGAAGGGGTTCATGCCTTGCTCTTCCGTCGTTCACTTGCCGTTCACGAGGCGAGCGTACGACCGCCGTAGATCAGGCTTGCTGCGCGGGTGACGCCGCTACGCGGCAGTCGGGGCCGAGAATCTTGATGTACATGTGTGTGACCTTTCGAGAGTGGATCTGCCAGTCAGTCGGCGCGATGGCCTTGGGTGCGGCTATCCAGCGATCGGGATGAGGTTGAAGATGAAAGCAGATGAGGAACGAGTAGCCCCATGAGCAGTAAAGTGATGCGAAGCTTGGGTGCGAAGGGATGTGGGCTCACTATTGATCTGACCGACAGTTTGGTTTCCACTCTCACCTCAACGAGCGGGAGGCCCGAGAGCGACTGTGCGCTTGTCGAGGAGGGCTTTATCTCAATTCATGGTCGAGGAGTTGGTGACAATTGCACCAGCTGCGATGAGTGAGATGCGCACCTGCTTGCGGTCTACACCGAGAGTGCGGGCGATCGCGCGCATCGAGATGCCGCCGCCGTGCAGCTTCACTGCTTCAGCGGCCTCGTCGATCGTAAGCCCATGCTGACGGCGCACGACTTCCTGCCGGGTGAGGTGCTTCGAGACTGTCGCGCGGTGCACACCATACTTCTGAGCGAGATAGCCGACGCTGAGACCAGCGAGGTAATCATCGACGAGCCGGTCTGCTTCAGAGGGGGTGAGAAAGGGTTGAGGTTTCCCAATCCTCCTGACACAGGGCCCTCGAGCGTCCCGAATCGGGGTGTTATCGACCCGCTGAGACACCCGGTATACCCCTCGTTTCCAGCGTGATATCAACGTTTCTAGTGCGGGTCCGGGGTTTGAAAACTGTCTACGCAGGGACCCCATTGTGGCGAGGTTCAAACCCTCAATGAGAGAAACTGCTCTCGCGAAGGTTTGGACCTCGTCCTCTTCCTCTACATCGAGGGCCGCAGACTAACTAGCGGCACGTTCGTGGACTGGCAGCATCCCGACGGCGACCTTACGAGATTTTGGTGTGAGGCGTTTGGTCGATTGTCGTAGCCAGACGTTGTCGAAGCCGTGGAAGCAGGACGAGGATCGCTGCGCCCAGTTCCAGGTCGCGTGGAAGGTGCACACGCCCTACAGAGCGCCGTCGGTGATGGTCCAGCAGCCGCGCACTTAGGATCCCTGAGAGCGGTGCCGGGGGCATCTGGCGGGGTGCGAGATCCAGGTGCGGCATGTGATCCTTTCAATGGTGGCGCAGGCGCACGGTCGTTGCTGAGTGAACCCTCGCGCCGACCACCTTCGATATCGTCCATTTGTGCCTGCTGGAGCTCAGGTCAAGGACATGCCCAGAAAGTCTCATTTGGTTACACAATCTCCATGCCGACTAGATAATGGTGAATCGACCCGGTGCGATGCCCGGTAAACTCAGCAGTTGCAGGGCACAGGCAGGGAGACTTAACGATGCCAGTTGAAATGGGTCTATGGCGAGCTGACGGTGACAAGCTCAGTCGAATCAGTCCAACCTCTGTTGGGCTGGAATCTCAGCTCGAAACGTACATAGAGTCAGATCCCACAATGTTAGGTGAGCCTCTTCTGATCATTGGACGGCAGGTGCCCACAGCTTTCGGCGGCTACATCGATCTCCTTGCGCTCGATGAGACAGCTGCAGTGCATGTTATCGAGCTCAAGCGCGATAAGACTCCCCGCGATGTCACTGCTCAGACCCTTGATTATGGATCCTGGGTATCCACACTAGGCCGAGCAGATATTCAAGCGATCTTCGAACACTACCGACCAGGCGCGGCTCTTGAAGAGGAGTTTGCAGAGTGTTTCAATGAGACGCTTCCCGAAGAAGTGAACGCCTCGCAAACCTTCACTATTGTTGCTGCTAGCGTCGATGCAGCAACGGAGCGGATCGTTCGATTCGTCAATGAGGGCTTCGGTGTTCCAATCAACGTGGTCTTCTTTCGTCACTTCATTGACAACGGGGCCTCATATCTTGCCCGAACCTGGCTTGTAGAACACGAGGGACTGGGCGCAATCTCGACTGCATCGGGTTCTCGCCAGACGAAGACCCGTGAGCCGTGGAACGGTACTGATTGGTATGTTTCCTTCGGTGAAGACAGTGGAACTCGACAGTGGGCAGACGGCAGAGAGTATGGTTTCGTCTCAGGCGGTGGAGCGAAGTGGTGCTCTCGGACTCTCAAGAACTTGCCTGTCGGGGCACGAGTGTTTGTTCATATCCCCAAAGCGGGGTATGTCGGTGTGGGTAGGGTGACGGGCGAAGCTCAGCGATTTGATCAGACAATAGTCAACGTCGGTGGCGCTGCAACACCGCTTCGGGAGCTTGAACTCCAAGGCACTTATCGCCATGAAGGTGACGATTCGGACGACTCCGTCGAATGGGTTGTTCCCGTTGAGTGGATTCACGCTGTTCCGCGCGAGCAGGCGTTTTGGAAGAATGGTATGTTTGCAAACCAGAACACTGCAGCAAAGCTCCGCCAGCAGTTCACTATCGAGCAGGTGAGCGAAGCATTCGGGCTGGAGGACTGACGTCAACCAGTCCAATGGGCTGCAAAGGAACTGGTTGAATGTGCGATACCGCACTGCAGATACCCAGATGTACCCGCCGGACGGGAATTAGGTTCCGGATTCGCTGGTGTGATGTCTCAGGAGTGCGGTGGCAGTGGGAGACCAGCGATCGTGCATCCGCAGAGGCCGCTCATAGTGCAGTACGACGTTGAGAACGACAGCGATCTCGCCTTCCCTATCCGTTTTGGAGGCGTGTTCACCTTCGCGGGTAACGGGGCAGCCTTAAAAGTCCCATTCGTGGTCTGGGTTGGACAGTGCCGCGGCGGTTTCCTCGACGGTGCGCAGATCTTTGAACGGAGATGAAGTCGCCAACTGCACGACTGATTCGAGTCCTAATGCCAAGGCCGTCATATTGTGTGTGTCTAGAGCATCATCTACGATGGCAAAAAGTTTGCCGAAGTTGTGGGCTCGTTCATCAAACGATCGTTCCAGATAATCTTTCAATAACTCCTGCTGAGCTTTGATCTGGGCAATCGCAAGATCACGTTCTGCGGCAATGCCGACTCGCTTCGTGACCTGGACTTCTTCAAATTTGCGAACTTCGCCTGCCATGACCACCAAGCTCATCACGGCTTCGACCACTTGCGTTGGGGACTCAATCGTGTCTGATACCAGGTTCTGGATCGTTTGACCTACACCTGAAGCGAATGCGCTGCCGTCTCGAAACTCAGAATCGTCATGTTGGGCACTGGTATCGAGTCGAGATGCTTCAGGCGCTTCGTTAGGCTGCGCGCCGTCAGACTCGGACTGGACCGACGCATCCTCTGCAGTTTCTTGGTAATTTTCGGATCGGCTGTCGAGGTAACTCACGAATTTTTGCTGAGCCCAAGCGATGCTTTGATCGCCAAACTGCTCGTACAGAACTGAAATTACTTGCTTGAAATCGACATTCATTGTTGAATCTCCGTGTTGAGAACTCTTCGAACGCTCGTGCTGATGGTTACGCTTTCGTTCGTGAGCTCTCCATCATCACCGAACAGAGGAACTTGAGCGAGCTCTACCATCGTCTTGACGAGAAGGCCGCACTGATTGAATAGTGTTGCATGTTCTACATTTGCAGCGTCGAAAGTCGGAACGAGTTTTTCCATCTCCGAGAGAAGCGGCAGAAGTCGGCCGCGCAACTCTTTCGTAACCATGCTTAGCTCATCGACGCGGGCCGCGATCCCGTCCATTACGACCCAAGCATTCTCTAAGCTGGCGACAGCTAACGCTGTTTCTTTCTGGTAGGTCTTAGCTTCGGTGAGTTTCATTGCGTAATGAGTTGAAATGAGGATGCCGGCGGCCAGGATCGTCACGCCTGCGGTCGCGCCCACAGTGATTCCAGTCAGCACGACGGCTCCGGCCGCCATGCCGCCGCCGCCCGCCGCCAAACTTCCGCCGCCGAGCCAAGCAAGTACTGCATTTGAGGCAGCTGCGCCTGAAAGCGTCGAGATGGCTGTGCCCGTTGAAGCCGTCGCTAGCGTCGCGACTGTACCAGTGACAATTGCTGGGGTTCCGAGAACCGCGGCTACTCCTAATACACCTGTAGTTGCGGTTGTTCGTAAGCTTTGACTGACTGACATATCAAGAGAGGCCATTGAGTCGAGGGCTTGGGTGTCGATTCCGAGCGCGTCAAGGAGCTCATATTCTTTCACTCGATTCTGTTGATTGAGCGCACGTAAGAGCTGCAGAAACCAGCCCAGTGTCTCATTTAGCGATTCGAGGCGTAACGCACCAAATTCTTCAATGGTCTCGTACAACTGATTCCGACGTTCTTCGGTAAGCGCTTCGGCGGCTTCAGCGTATTCCTCAGCAATTCGTTTGAGTTCAACCGCTTCTTGACGATCTTGGAGCCCCTGCACTCCCGAAGCAGTCTTACCCAATTTTGTCAGGGTCTTTCCGCTCCTGCGAAACACATCAGCATCAACTTCGCGAACTGAACCTTTGATTCTTTTTGCTGTACTGCTAATTGCGCCGAGATAGTCGAAACTTGTTATCTTCTTGCGGGTTTCAACTACTGCATTTTTGGCCTCACCTACAGCCTCTGCAATATCTTCTCGGTCAATATCCGTGACCTTGTCCCAGGCTCCTTTGGCGCTTTGTGCTGCTTGCTTTGCAGCCAGACCAGCATCGTCGAGTCCAATCTTGCCGTCGCCAGTCAGGTCGAGTCGAGAAGGAAAAGCCTGAGCACTAGACCAAAGTTTCGCGGCCAAAGTCTCGCGTGTAATTCCTTCTGCCGCAGCCTTTTCTGTAGCGTAATCGTCAACGGTAAATTCTGGAAAGTCACGCTTCATGACCGCTTGAAACGCCTCTTCTGTGGAGAGAAATCGCTGGGTCGGGGGAAACACCTCATCGGGTGCAGTCGTCAGAACGCGCTGGCTCTCATCTGAACTCATGAACCCATCATAGGTCTCTGAGCTGCCTGAAATGCGGTGCCCAGACTGACTGCGTGACACCAGTTCTTTGCTGTGAATTGAAGCAAGCCGTGCACTGTACGAGTTCGAGGCGCAGGGCATTTAACGTAACTGAAGGACTGTGAGGAAATAGGAGTAAATTTGGTGTGGCGCGCAGGTTGGTCGTCTGAGCTTTATCGTTTAGCTGAAGTACCGTAGTGAGCAAGCCAGCTCTCCAGCTATCGATCCTCAAGCATCGTTGGTATCGAGGTAGAAGGTGGACTCGGGGTCGTGGATGAGTCGAAGGATCGCAGCCGCATGCGCACGTACCGTCGGGTTGCCATCGACGAGCGCGGCTTGTGCAGCAACTTCGCCAGATGTGCCGAGTTCCACGAAAGCCCGGGCAAGGCTGCGCTGAATCTCGAAATCACCTCGCCCAAGCTCACGCCTCAGTTCTTGGGCGAGTGCCGCGTGCTCCGATTCAGGTGCCAGGCCAACTGCTGTTCGCCACGCGGTGCGCGCAACCTCATCATTCGCATCGTGAAGATGCTTTCTAGTGATCGCCGGCCAAGCGCGAGCGTCTCGAAGCTTCGAGAGTGTGTGCAGCGCTTGAGAGCGCGCCTGATCAATGGGCGAATCGAGTTCAACGATAACCCGGTCGAGTACCAGCCCGTGTGAAAGCCGAGTGAGCGCCCACGTCAACATTTCTCGCACCGAGAAATCAGGCTCGACAGCACACCGTGCCACCAAAGGCTCCAAGTAGTTGTCGTCGGGATGGGTTCCGGCAGCCATGGCGGCTTGGAGGCGCGCGGAAGCTTCCGTTTGTGCAAGCAAGTCAGCGAGACGTGCGGCGGAGGAAGGCATATGGCAACCTTCCCAGGACTCCGTTAACCCGTCAAACCAAAGGATATGTTCGTGTGAAGGAATATCAGGGATATGACCCCGGCCCCATATGAGGTACGGTGAGCACATGCAACCGCTCTCACTCAGGGCACTCGCAGCAGAGAAGCTTGACGAGGCCCGCAACGCATCAAGTGGCCGCAGCGCGGTCACCATTTACGGCGGGCGCGAGCATCGCCTGCGGCAAACTCTGCTTGGGCTGAAGGCCGGCGCAGGGTTGTCAGAGCACGAGAGCCCCGGCGAAGCAACCCTGCAGGTGCTGATCGGCACGATTGTGCTGCGCACGGCAGACGAGAGCTGGCGCCTCAGCGAGGGGCAACACATGACGATTCCCGACGAAGTGCACGCCGTCGACACGCTTGAAGATGCGGCTTTCTTGCTGACCGTTTCAGTGCGCGAACGTCACACAGACTAGTTCGACAGGCTCATTCGGCAGGCTGATCGATCAGCGGGGCATACACAGACGCCACCTCGGCGGCAATAGCTTCTGACGCCGACTTGTCGGGTCCAGCGCCAGCCACGAGCACCGCGCGACGAAAATAGGCAAGCTCTTGAATCGACTCGGCAATATCGGCGAGCGCGCGGTGACCGCCGCGTTTCTCGGGTGACCCGTAGAAAACCGCCGGATACCACTGCCGCGACAGCTCTTTGATGGTAGACACGTCGACGCTGCGGTAATGCAACAGCTCTTCGAGGTTTGGCATGTATTTCGCGATAAAGCGACGGTCCATACCAATCGTGTTCCCGGCAACAATCGGGCGCTTGCCCGCAGTCACATGCTGCTTCAGGTAGGCAATCACCTGACGTTCTGCCTCGGCGACAGTGACCCCATCTGCGATGCGAGGCAACAGCCCTGACGTTTCGTGCATCTCGCGCACAAAATCGCCCATGTTCTCGAGCGCGCTTTCACCCGGGTTGATCACTAGCTCGAAGCCAGAGTGCAGGGGAGTGAGTTCAAAGTCAGTTACGATGACGGCAATCTCACAGATCCCATCTCGGTCGACATCGAGCCCGGTCATCTCGCAATCGATCCAGACGAGTTGTGCGGCTGGTGCATTCGACATGGCTCTCCTTCTTGCCTCTGCAAACCTCATTAGTCTACTTGGATCCGCCGCACGACCCGGGCCTTGCCCCTACCCGGTTGCGACGCACTACGACGTGGTGACACTGCCAGCCTCTAGGGTCAACACCCTATCGCTCATGTACGCGATCACGTCTGCATCGTGCGACACCAGCAAGAACGACGTGCCCCGGCGCACCTGCACCTCGTGTAGCAACTCGAGCACTCTCTCTTGCACTGTCAGATCGAGCGCAGAAACCGGCTCATCGAGCAACAACAACTCGGGTGAACGCGCCAGCGCCCGCGCGATTGCCAACCGCTGACGTTGCCCACCTGACAAGGTTGCTGCTGGCCGCTCAAGCAGCTCGGGTGAACCCAGCCCCACCTCAGTGGCCAACTGCATCGCCTCGGTGCGGCGCAACCGGCGTGGCACCCCCGCGGCACGTAATGCGTCCACCAAAGTCGCCGCCGCAGTTGCGCCGGGCGCAAACGAATCGAGCGGGTCTTGTGGCACGAGCGCCACCCGTCGGCTCAGCTCCCGGCGAGTCTCGCGATTCGCGGCATACCGATCAACCCCGTCAATACATACCTGGCCGCTGTCTGGCCGGTGCAGGCCAAGCGCGGCCCGCAATAGGGTGGTTTTGCCCGATCCACTGTCACCAACAAGCCCCACTGTCTCGCCAGCGTAGACCGTCATTGTGACTTCGTGCAACACTTGCCGACGCTCAGCACCAGCG
>JAAZHL010000021.1 GCA_012510755.1 Leucobacter sp. | reverse complement strand
CCCTAACTCAGAACAACGAACAACGTGAGTGGAGCTGAGGGGCACAGAATTTTCAGAAGCGAAGCAACGCTTCGATCAAATTCTGTGGCGAGTCCCGAACTCAGAACAACGAACAACGTGAGTGGATCTGAGGGGACTCGAACCCCTGACCCCCTGCATGCCATGCAGGTGCGCTACCAGCTGCGCCACAGACCCATAAGGAAGTCGGGCGAATGCTCACCCGACAACCCCTCTACTCTACACCACCGCGCACCTCAGCACGCAAATCGTCACCTTGCTCAAGTGCAGCCGAGATATCGATTATCGGGCAATCTTTCCAGAGACGTTCGAGGCCATAGAAGTCGCGTTCTTCTTGGTGGAATACGTGCACGATCAAGTCGCCGAAGTCGAGCAGCACCCAGCGGCCACTCTCGCGGCCTTCCCTGCGAATCGTGCGCACGCCGCCTTGATTCAGCACGTCTTCAATCTCGTCAGAGATAGCCTGCACGTTACGCTCAACGCTGCCACTCACGATCAGAAACGCATCTGCAAGCGCAAACACCTCGCCTACGTCAAGCGCGACCTGACCAGTCGCACCTTTGGCCTCTGCCGCACGAACTGCAGCAAAAAGGTTCTCTCTACCTGTGTCGTCTAACGCCACGCTCACCCAAACATTCCACTAGCTGCTGCCCAAATTGCGAGCGCAACAATTCCAACTACAAGCACACCGCCGGTTGAGATCAACACGACCGGTAACTTGCTCTTATCTTTCGTCGCTTCTGCCACGAGAGGCCCTTGCGCACTTCGCATGCTCACCGCCCGAGAAGCCGAAACGGGAGACATCATGCTGCCCGTCGGGGTCGGCTCATCGAACCCAAGCTCGTCAAGCGGGTCGATTTCCACTGAATCGTGCAGAGCTGAATGTCCGTCCGTCTCGCTCAGCGATTTCGGTAGGTCAAACGAGCCAGTAATAAACAGTTCACCGGTTTCGCCTAAAGGGCCGCTCAGTGCTTCGCCCGTCGGCATGCTCGGCAGAATCAATGCAGAAGTGTTGGTGGTGCTGGCCGCACCCTCTTGCGCGACTGCCCTCGTGATGAGATCGTCGAAGTCACCAGAGGGTTCTTCTGGTTCGGTTTGCGAGCTTGAAGAGTTCATCAGCCGCAACGCTGGATCGTCGAAAACCGAACCGCCCTCATCAAGTGGGGCGATATCAGGAAATGAATAGCCTGCGGGCTTAGCCTCAGCCACAACCTCAACGTCACCGTCAGACTCAGCAGCTGCCTCAGCAACATCATCGGTAACAGCAGCGACTTCAGCAGCGACTTCAGCTTCAATTTCAGCTTCTGCTTCAACCGCGACGGCTTCAGCTTCTGCTTCAGCCTCGCCCTCGGCGTCAACGATGACTTCGGCTTCAGGTTCGGCCTCAACTTCGTTGTCGCCGTCTACCTCAACTTCGATTTCAGCTTCTGTTTCAGGCTCGGTAGCAACCTCAACCTCGGCATCAGCATCAGCATCAGCATCAGCATCGGCATCAGTCTCAACCTCAGCCACCGCAGCATGCGCAGCTGTCACCTCGGCAACAATGCGGGCTTCGGCTTCTGCGCGCAACTCGCGCAGCTCGCGGCGGCTGCGGGGCTGGCCAGCGTCATCGAGCACATCGATGTCGATATCTGCCTCAGCAAGAGCCACTTCAATTGCCTGAGCCAACGCCTCGTCAACAGGCGCGGCAGGCGACGTAGTCTCTGCCGCGCTCACGTCAGCTGCAGCCTCTTCGACCTCGGGTTCTGCAGCCACCTGCGCCGCCATTTCACGCAGACGCATCTCACGCCTGGTGAGCGGTTGGCTCTCGTTGTGGTCACTCATCAGTCAGTCACTTCCATCGGTGTACAGCTGGTGCTTGGCGATGTACTGCACCACTCCATCGGGAACTAAGTACCAGACCGGGTATCCGCGAGCCACACGGCTGCGACAATCGGTCGATGAGATCGCCAAAGCAGGCACTTCCATCAAGCTTACGTGTTTGCCTGATAAACCAGAAAGTGAAAGCTCATGACCGGGCCTACTCACGCCAATAAAATGCGCAAGCGCCCACAACTCGTCAATGTCTTTCCAGCTCACAATTTGCTCTACAGCGTCGGCCCCTGAGATGAAGAACAATTCATCATTCGGGTACTGTGCACGCAGATCACGCAACGTATCGACTGTATAGGTCGGGCCTTCGCGATCGATGTCTACGCGACTCACGGTAAACCTCGGGTTTGAGGCAGTCGCGATTACCGTCATCAGATAGCGGTGCTCGCTTGGGCTCACATTGATCTTCTGCCACGGCTCACCCGTAGGCACGAAGATCACCTCGTCGAGCTCGAATCTGCTCGCAACCTCACTTGCAGCGACCAGGTGACCATGATGCACAGGGTCAAAGGTGCCGCCCATCACCCCTATGCGACGCGCAGGCGCCGCTGACGCCTCAGTGCTGCTGTGCGGCGCCGTGCTCACGGGCGTAGGCCTCGGCCTTCTCGGCATGTCGGTTAGCGACATCGCGGAAGCTGTAGGTGACGGCAGCCAATGCGGTAAAGACTGCGAGAATCACCACGCCAAACAACGGAGCCGGCATCCAAAGCTCATTGAGCTGGTGACCTTCTTCGGCTGCAACTGCGATTGTGGCGAGAACTGACATGAGCACCTCTGCAATAAAATGGTCAATGAATAGAAACAGTCTAGCGGGTTTGCGAGGCTAGGCTCGCCAGACACGATGAGGCACCCGCGAATCAAGGAGTCAACGACTCAACGAATCTGCCCGCCACCGCGCACCAGCCACTTGGTGCTCGTGAGTTCGGGCAAGCCCATCGGGCCACGCGCGTGCAGCTTCTGTGTCGAAATACCCACCTCTGCGCCAAAACCAAATTCGCCGCCATCAGTGAAGCGCGTTGATGCGTTCACCATCACCACAGCCGAATCCACTTCGTTTAAGAAACGTTGAGCATTCGCATAGTCTTCAGTGACGATCGATTCGGTGTGTCGCGTCGAGTACCGTTCAATGTGCTCGAGGGCTTCGTCAATCGAGTCAACAATCTTGACCCCCATTTCAAGGGCGAGGTGCTCGGTCGCCCACAGCTCTTCACCCGCTTGCCCAATGCCGCTCGAATAGCTTCTCGCTCGTTCGTCACCATACAGCACCACGTGCTCCTCAAGCAGCACCTGTGCAATCTTCGGCAACAACCTCTCGGCGGCACCGCGATGCACGAGCAGGGTCTCAGCCGCGTTACATACGCTCGGCCGATGGGTCTTCGAGTTCGCCACGATGTCTACCGCATACTCTTCAGCGGCGCTCTCATCAACAAACACGTGCACGATGCCCGCTCCGGTTTCAATGACCGGCACGGTTGACTCTTGCACGACGGTTGAGATCAGCCCTGCTGATCCTCGTGGAATCAATACATCAACATAGCCGCGCGCCCGCATCAATCGGTTGGCACCTTCACGCCCGAACTCGTCGATCGTCTGCACGCAGCCACCGTCAAGCCCCACACTCGAAATCGCCTCTTGGATGACCCGCACGAGCACTCGGTTCGAATTTTCGGCAGCAGTACCACCACGCAGCACGGCACCATTACCGCTCTTCAGGGCGAGCGCCACAATATCGACCGTCACGTTCGGGCGCGCCTCATAGATTGCGCCGATGACGCCAAACGGCACGCGCACCTGGGTGAGCTGGATGCCGTTGGCGAGCGTGCTGCCACGAACGATCTGACCGACCGGGTCAGGCAGACTCACCACGTCACGCACCGCCGCAGCGAGAGCCTGCAGTCGTTCTTCGTTCAGAAGCAGCCGATCAAGCAGTCCTTCGCCAATCTGCTGCTGCCTCCCCCGGTCAAGATCAAGCGCATTCGCAGCCACAATCTCATCGACTGACCCTTCGATCGCAGCCGCAATCGCTTCTAGCGCTGCGTTCTTCTGCTGAGTCGTGGCGTTGGTGAGGCGGCGGGCGGCCGTGCGCGCACTGGCGAGCCGCGTGGTGAAGACATCGGTTTGCATACCCCTCAGTCTAGGCCGTGAGACGCTACGAGGCGGCCTCGCTCGGTCGCGCGTCAAACACGGTACCGTGGTCGGCTCCGTCGAGCACAGCGGCAAGCAGCCGGGTCTCGGTGAGCAGCACTGCGGTTCCGCCTTCAGCAGCGAGCCTCGCGGCCTGCACCTTCGTTGCCGCGCCACCAGTGCCCCAACCGGATTGTGTGGCCCCGATTTCAACATCGGCAAGCATGTCACCATAGGGCACATGCTTGATTCGTGTGGCGCCTGCAACCTCAGGCGGTGCCGTATAGAGCGCGTCAACATCTGACAGCAGCACGAGTTGATCGGCGCCGAGCAGTCGCGCAACGAGCGCGGCCAGACTATCGTTATCGCCGAAACGAATTTCATGGGTGGCCACGGTGTCGTTCTCGTTGATGATCGGCAGAATACCGAGCTCAAGCAATCGCTCGAGTGCGCGTTTCGCATTGACGCGGTGCACGTCATTTTCCATGTCGACTGCGGTCAGCAGCACCTGTCCGGCAATAATTTCGTGCACGGTCAGCGCACGCTGGTAACGGTTCACCAGAATGTTCTGCCCGACGGCGGCGGCGGCCTGCTGGGTCGCGAGATCGTCGGGGCGAGCATCGAGGCGCAAAAATGGCACACCAGTGGCAATCGCGCCACTCGACACGAGAATGACTTCGCTGCCATAGCGGTGCAGGCGCGCAAGCGAATCGACCAGGCTGGCAATCTGCGATGCATTTTCGCCGCTGACCGATGATGAACCTACTTTGACGACCACCCGTTGGCCGGCAAAGCGTGGTTCGCGTTCGCTCACTGTTCGTCCTTCCACAGCCCCGCCTCACGTTCACGTTCAAGCTCCGCTCGGGCCTCAGCCTTCGCATCCATGAGGTCATGGTATTGCTCGCGTCGTTCACGGTTGGTGCGTCTGAAGTTTTGGTCAAGACGAGGATCGCTGCCGCGGTTGCCAACCTGCACTTCTGCCGCGCTGGTCACTGCGGGTTCCCAATCGAAAATAACTCCAGAGCCAGGCCCAATGACGACCGTCGAACCGGCGACCGCACCCGCCTTTACGAGCGCGTTCTCGATGCCGATCTTCTGCAGCCGATCTGCGAGGTATCCGACTGCCTCATCGTTCGTGAAATCGGTCTGCTGTATCCAGCGTTCTGGCTTCTCACCGAGCACTCGATACAACGTGCCGTGCGTGCCGCCCTCGGTAACAATGCGAAAGCCATCGTCGTTCACGGCTTTTGGCCGCAAGACAATGCGCGGCGAAACTTCGGCAGCAACTGCAGCCTCAGTACGGGCCGCGGCCACCAGGTCGCCCAGCGCAAAGCTGAGAGACCGTAAGCCCTCATGTGAAACCGTAGAAATCTCGAAAACTTTGTAGCCGAGAGCTTCAAGCTCGGGTCGCACAAACTCTGCGAGTTCACGAGCTTCAGGGACGTCGATCTTGTTTAACGCAATGAGCTGCGGTCGTTCAAGCAGCGGCACTTGCCCTTCTGGCACGGCGTAAGCACCGAGTTCGTTGCGAATGATCTCGAGGTCTGAAATTGGGTCACGCCCGGGTTCGAGCGTCGCACAGTCGAGCACATGCAACAGCGCGCTGCACCGCTCGACGTGCCGCAAGAAGTCAAGACCCAGACCCTTACCTTCACTCGCGCCTTCGATCAGCCCAGGCACGTCGGCGACAGTGAAGCGATGCTCCCCCGCCTGCACGACACCCAGGTTCGGGTGCAATGTCGTGAATGGGTAGTCAGCGATCTTCGGCTTGGCTGCGCTGAGCGCTGAGATGAGGCTCGA
Organism: Leucobacter sp.; assembly: GCA_012510755.1. Classification (GTDB taxonomy): domain Bacteria; phylum Actinomycetota; class Actinomycetes; order Actinomycetales; family Microbacteriaceae; genus Leucobacter. Next base: position 4,924 of record JAAZHL010000021.1, on the reverse strand, counting down.
TTTGCCCGCTGAAGGGTAGCCAACGAGTGCCACGTCTGCGATGGTCTTGAGCTCAAGGGTGAGTGACCCCACCCAGCCTTCGGTGCCGAGCAGCGCAAAACCGGGCGCCTTGCGCTTGGTGCTTGCGAGTGCTGCGTTACCGAGCCCGCCTACTCCCCCTCTGCCGGCGATGTAGCGAGTACCGGCATCAGTCAGATCGACAAGGGTCTCGCCCTTTGCGTTCTTGACCACGGTGCCGATTGGCACCGACAGCACTAATTCTGCACCGTTGATGCCTGACCTGAAATCACCGGCACCATCGTCACCGTTCTCATCGCTTAGGTGCGGGCGTCGGTGGAAATCACGCAGCGTCATCACCTGCGGGTCACCAAGCAGCACAATGTCACCGCCATGGCCCCCGTTGCCGCCATCAGGCCCCGCAAGCGGCTTGAATTTCTCGCGCTTAATTGAGACGCAACCGTTGCCGCCTTTGCCTGCACGCAGGTGCACCTGCACCTGATCGACGAACGTCACCATGTCACGCCTCCTCTCAACCATCTTTCCAGAAACAGCAAAGGGCGAGCCGAAGCCCGCCCTCGCCAAATGCTACAAGCTATGCTGCAGCGACAATGTTGACCACCTTGCGGCCGCCTTTTGCACCGAACTCTACCGAGCCAGCTGCGAGAGCGAACAGTGTGTCGTCACGGCCCTTGCCGACGTTGACGCCGGGGTGGATGCGGGTACCGCGCTGGCGCACAATGATCTCGCCGGCATTCACCAGCTGACCGCCAAAGCGCTTCACGCCAAGGCGCTGTGCATTTGAGTCGCGGCCGTTCTTACTTGAGCCGACGCCCTTCTTGGATGCCATGTGACTATCTCCTTAAAACTTCTGCGCTGAAATCTGCGATTACTTGATGCCAGTGACCTTGATGCGGGTCAAATCTTGGCGGTGACCTTGACGGCTCTTGTAGCCGGTCTTGTTCTTGTAACGCTGAATAACGATCTTCGGGCCACGGAGGTCATTGAGCACCTCAGCAGTCACTTTCACCTTTGCCAGCTTTGCCGGGTTGGTGGTGACCTTGTCGCCGTCGACGAGCAGCACGGCCGGAAGCTCGAGCTTGCCCTTGTCGTCGCCCGAGACACGGTTCACGGTGATGATCGAGCCAACCTCGACCTTCTCTTGGCGGCCACTTGTGCGCACAACTGCGAAAACCACTTGTCTACCTTTTTCTCGAAAACTGAATAACACTTACGAACGGGTCTGACCCGCCGAAAAAACGATGGTCGCGAACCCACGACGCGATTTACCACTCAATTTTGAGCGGCGCCAAAGAACAACTTTATCGCATTGGGTTGTATCGGTCAAATAGCGACCCGCCGCGCCTCAGCCTATTCTGCGTGACCACCTGTTGCGGCACTTTCCGAGCCGGTCTCTCCCGCCGCAACCTCAGGGGTTGACTCAACCACAATCGTCTCGGTGGTGACCCGGCGACTGGTACGCCGCCCCTTGCCTGGTGCAGGTGCCTGAGGCAGCGCGTCTAGCACTGAGTCGAGCAGCGCAGCAGCGCTGAGCTTCGGTAAGTTGGAGTCTGCGCCTGCGTCCGGGGCAGCAACGGGTGCGTTTGCCTGAGCTGCCACACCAGTCTCTGCAGTGGCCGCCTCAGGGGCCTTCGACAGCGCCCGCGTGTTCGGTTCCGAACGTGTGCTCGAGCCCGAACGTGAGCTCGACGTTGCACGTGCGCTCGAAGTCGAACGATCTCTCGCAGTCCCCGCAGTCGACCGTGCGCTTGTCGCCCGGCGCCTGCCGGTCGGCGCGGCGTCGTTTCGAGTCTCGGGCACCGCTGTGGCAGCTGCACTCTTCGTAGGCTCGGCTTCGTCTGCAGAAGCTGCATCAACAGAGTTTGTGATCGTCGACGCTGCGATCTTCGCCATCGCAGATCGTGACTCATCGGTGATGGCGTGTGCCTGCGCCGAATTCGATTGTTGGGCAGGGCCGGTCTTGCGCTTATTTCTCGTCGAAGTGTCACCACGGTGCTTGGTTACAGGCTCGTGATACACGATGACACCTCGCCCAGCACACACATCACACGGTTCGCTAAATGATTCGAGCAGCCCCAGTCCCAACTTCTTCCGGGTCATTTGCACGAGGCCGAGCGAGGTCACTTCGGCGACCTGATGCTTGGTGCGGTCTCGGCTGAGACATTCCACGAGCCGCCGCAAGACGAGGTCACGATTCGACTCGAGCACCATGTCGATGAAGTCGATGACAATGATGCCGCCGATGTCGCGCAGTCGCAGCTGCCTCACGATCTCTTCAGCCGCCTCGAGGTTGTTCTTCGTGACAGTCTCTTCAAGGTTGCCGCCAGAACCAACGAACTTGCCAGTGTTGACGTCAACAACGGTCATCGCTTCGGTTCGATCGATGACGAGCGACCCGCCCGACGGCAACCAGACCTTACGGTCAAGCGCCTTAATGATCTGCTCGTTGATGCGGAACTCGTCAAAAATGTCGCGGTCGCTTTCGTGGCGCGACACGCGTTCCATAAGTTCAGGAGCAACCTGCGAGAGGTAGTTATCAATCACCTGATAGGTGTCTTCACCTTGAATGATGAGTTTGTGAAAGTCTTCGTTGAACACATCGCGTATGATCTTGACCAGCATGTCTGGCTCAGAGTGCAGCAGCGTCGGCCCGCCGCCCTTTGCCACCCGCTGCTGAATCGAGTCCCACTGTCGCTGCAGCCGCTGCACGTCGCCAGTCACCTGCTCTTCAGTAGCGCCTTCTGCGGCGGTACGCACGATGACCCCTGCCCCGGTCGGCAAGACCTCTTTCAGTATTCTCTTCAGGCGTGCGCGTTCGGTGTCGGGCAACTTGCGCGAAATGCCGTTCATTGCTCCGCCAGGAACGTAGACAAGGAATCGGCCGGGCAACGAGATCTGGCTCGTCAGCCGCGCACCCTTGTGGCCAACAGGATCTTTGGTAACTTGCACCAGCACCTGATCTCCGGGCTTGAGTGCGTTTTCAATTTTTCGAGCAGACGAGGATCCCTCAAACTCGCTCCAGTCGACCTCACCCGAGTACAGCACCGCGTTGCGGCCTCGACCAATATCAACGAATGCAGCTTCCATGCTCGGCAGCACATTCTGCACGCGACCGAGATAGACGTTTCCGATGAGTGAGGTTTCGCTCGATCGCGCAACGTAGTGTTCGACAAGCACTTTGTCTTCGAGCACGCCGATCTGAATGCGATCACTGGTCGTGCGAACCACCATTTCACGGTCGACTGACTCGCGACGAGCTAAGAATTCGCTCTCGGTAATCACGAGCCTGCGGCGACGACCGGCATCACGCCCGTCGCGACGGCGTTGCTTCTTCGCCTCGAGTCGCGTTGAGCCCTTGACCCGCTGCGGTTCAGTGATAACCGGTGCGGGTCGAGTTTCACGTCGGGCTGGCTCGTCATCTTGCGGTGACTCGGACTGAGTCCGTCGTCGGCCGCGACTTCGGCTGCGGGAAGAACCGTGCTCACGCTCGTCTTCGTCGACTCTCACATCACGGTCGTTGCGACTGCGACCGGGTGAGAACTGACGGTCGAGCATGTCATCGAGCTGCCGCAGTTCGCTGCGTCGCTGTCTTGGCTGGACCGGCGGCACATCTGGTGCCAAAAAGATGAGTCGTGTGGTGGCGCGAAAACGCTCTTCGGGTGTCATGTCAGCAAGCGGCAACACAAGCACGGGCTTCGCCTCTGAGACAGTTTGCTCAGCGACATCGTCTGCTTCGGGTTCTGGCGCATGTACCAGCGCATCGCTGCCCTCGTGCTCAACGTTCTCTGCGTGAGCGTTCACAAATTCTTGTTCTTCATTCACCATCGCTGGTGCACTCCTTTAGCCGTGCCTCTCAGGCCAGCAAATTCCTCTGCGCAACGGAACACCGTCACAAAAACTTAATTGCACGAAGCGGCTGCTTCGCACCCAGTCACCATCTGACCGGCAGTTGCGACTCGCGCAACCAAAAGACTGTCGTGCCGGGCGCATATCCACGCGAGGCAACATCACCATTATGTCACGGCCGCCAGAAGAATATACAGAAGAGGTAGATATGATGGCTGCCATGACCTTCGCTGACACCCGAGTCGCTACACGAATTCAGGCATTTGCGGTCTTCAATATCATCGCAGGCCTGATCGGGTGGTTCGCCTCGTTCGAGCTTCTCACTGAGTACATCAAGACGTTGCAGAACCCGACCTACGTGCCGAACTGCGCAGTGAGCGTGCTGGTCACTTGTGGGCCGAACATGGCAAGTTCTGAGGGTGCGGTATTTGGGTTTAGCAACACCATTATTGGCGTCAGCGCATTTGCCGCCCCGATTGCGGTAGGTGTTGCGCTACTGGCCGGTGCAAGGTTTGCGCCATGGTTTTGGTACCTCTACCAGGCCGGTCTGCTCTTTGGCTTTGGTTTCATACTCTGGCTCGCTACCAAGAGCGTCTTCGTGCTCGGCACGCTGTGCCCCTGGTGCATGGTTGTCTGGACAGTCATGATTCCGCTGTGGTGGGTGGGCCTGTTGCGCCCCCATGCGGTCGGTGACACCCGGCTCTCGCCCGCTGCACAGCGTGTATTTGCGGGCCTCTATTCTTGGTCGTGGGTGCTCATTTTCTTCACGTATCTACTGATCGCTGCGGTCGCCCAGGTGCAACTCGACTGGTTCGGCGAGTTCCGCCGCATGTAAGGTCTGCAACTGAGACCAGAGCTCATCTGCCTGTCGCATGGTGTCGGCCACGCTTGCGCCGGTGTCTATGACGACATCGGCAATCGCGCGCCGCTGCTCATCGCTCGCCTGGTTTGCGATTCGCCGTTCGGCATCTTCTTGCGTCATGCCACGTAGCTCAACCATACGACGCACTCGAGTCTCAGCGGGCGCCTCAGTAATCACCACGAGATCCCACTGTAGTTG